>DAOVVL010000014.1 GCA_030637205.1 Thalassospiraceae bacterium
GATCTTGCGCGCCGCCGGCGAAGTCGCGGCGGGCGTTGCAGCAGGTGCAGGCTTGGGTGCGGGTTCAGGCTTGGGTGCGGGTGCGGGTGCGGGTGCAGGTGCGGCTTCTGCTTTTGCCTCTGTTTTTGGAGCGGCCGCGGTCACGCCTGCTGCGCCTTCATCCAAGATGCCCAAAAGCGCACCGACTTCCACGTCCGAGCCTTCTTCCGCCGCGATCGAGCTTAGCGCGCCCGCAGCCGGAGCCGGAACCTCGACCGTGACTTTATCGGTTTCCAGTTCAACCAATGGCTCATCCACAGCCACGGCATCGCCGGGCTTTTTGAACCATTTGGCTACGGTGGCTTCAGTTACCGATTCCCCTAAAGCCGGAACTTTGATTTCGGTCGCCATTGTTGTTGCTCCTTAAACCCTTCTAAATCGTGCTTGGCCATACGGCCTTAATAGATCGGCCGCGTGTGCGGCTGTTGAATTTCTGATAGATCGCCGGTCAGTGACTGATCGACGATCCATTCCTGTTCTTCATGGTGTTTTTTGTTGCTGCCCGTGGCGGGCGACGCCGCACCGCGACGGCCAACGTACACGGGGCGAAGATGTTTCTTGTCCAGTTCGCGCATGATGGTTTCGATGCGCTGGCCAACAAAGAACCATGAACCCATGTTGGCGGGTTCTTCCTGTGCCCACACCACTTCGGCGTTGGGGTAACGGCCCAGTTGCTGAAGGATGCCTTTCCACGGGAACGGATAAAGCTGTTCGACCCGGATAATGGCGACGTCCTTGATCTCGCGATCGCGCCGCCCTTGCAAAAGATCGTAATAAAGCTTGCCCGAACACATCACCACCCGGCGGACTTTTTTGTCCAGCACCAGCTGGTCGTGTTCCGGCAGCACCCGGCGAAAGCGTGTTTCCGGCCCCATTTCGCCAAGGTTGGAAACGCACAGCTTGTGGCGCAGCAAGGATTTTGGCGCCATCACGATCAGCGGTTTTCTGAAGTTGCGACACACCTGGCGGCGCAGCGCATGGAAAAATTGTGCTGGCGTGGTCAGGTTCACAACCTGCATGTTTTCTTCGGCGCAAAGTTGAAGGTAACGCTCCAGCCTAGCCGATGAATGTTCCGGGCCCTGGCCTTCGTAGCCGTGGGGCAAAAGCATCACCAAACCTGAAAAACGCAGCCACTTGGTTTCGCCCGATGCAATGAATTGATCGATGATAACCTGCGCGCCGTTGGCAAAATCGCCGAACTGCGCTTCCCAAATTACCAGACGTTCCGGTTCGGCCAGTGAATAGCCGTATTCAAACCCCAGAACACCGGCTTCGGAAAGCGGGCTATCGATAACTTCAAGTTCGCGCTGCTTGCCGGGGCGAATGTTGTTGATGGGGATAAAGCGTTCTTCATTGACCTGATCGACCAGCACCGCGTGGCGATGGGAAAAAGTGCCGCGGCCGGAATCCTGGCCTGACAAGCGCACGCCCCCGCCATCAATGCAAAGCGTTCCATAGGCCAGTGCCTCGGCCATGGCCCAGTCAATACCTTCATGGCTTTCGATCATTTTGCGTTTGCTTTTCAGCTGGCGCAGGATCTTTTTATTCACTTCAAAATTTGCCGGCGGCTGTGAAAGCGCGCGCCCGACCTCGTCCAATATTTCCATCGACACCGAGGTATCGTCGTCGCGCATTTCTTCTGCACCTTGCAGGCGGCTCAGCCCTTTCCACTTGCCTTCAAGCCAGTCGGCCTTGTTGGGGCGGTAGTTTTCCGAAGCCTCAAATTCCTTGTCCAGATGGCTACGGAATGCGTTGTTCATTTTTTCCGACTCTTCCTCGGTCAGCACCCCTTCGTTCACCAGCTTGCGCGCATAAATTTCGCGCGTCGTTGGGTGACCCGCAATGGTGCGATACATCACCGGGTTGGTGAACATCGGCTCGTCGGCTTCATTGTGGCCGTGACGGCGATAGCAGAACATATCGATCACCACGTCGCGGTGAAATTCCTGACGAAATTCGGTGGCAATACGCGCCACGTGCACCACCGCTTCGGGGTCGTCGCCGTTTACATGAAAGATGGGCGTTTGCGTCATCTTGGCCACGTCGGACGGATATGGCGATGAACGCGAATAACTGGGCGCGGTGGTAAAGCCGATCTGGTTGTTCACAATCAGATGAATGGTGCCGCCAGTGCGGTAGCCTTTGAGTTCAGCCAGATCAAGCGTTTCGGGAACCAGACCCTGTCCGGCAAAGGCGGCGTCGCCGTGCATCAACAGGCCCATGACTTCGTGGCGGTCTTTATCGTCGCGCTGGCGTTGCTTGGCGCGAACTTTTCCCAGCACCACCGGGTTGACGGCTTCAAGGTGCGACGGGTTTGCGGTCAATGACAAATGCACCGGTTCGCCATCGAACACCCGGTCAGACGACGTGCCCAGATGGTATTTCACATCGCCCGAACCTTCGATGTCGTCGGGGTTGGCAGAGCCGCCCTTGAATTCGGAAAAAATCGCCTGATAGGGTTTGCGCATAACATTTGCCAGCACGTTCAAGCGCCCACGATGCGGCATGCCGATAACGATTTCCTTGATGCCAAGCTGGCCGCCGCGCTTGATGATCTGTTCCAGCGCCGGCACGGCAGACTCACCACCATCCAGACCAAAACGTTTGGTGCCGGTGTATTTAACGTTGAGAAACTTCTCAAAACCCTCGCCTTCGATCAGGCGTTCAAGGATTGCGCGCTTGCCCTTGATGGTAAAATCGGTCTGGTTGCGGATGCCTTCGATGCGTCGCTGGATCCAGGCTTTGACGTCGGGTTCCTGAATGTGCATGAACTCAACACCGATCGAGCCACAATAGGTTTCCTTCACGATGGCAAGAATTTCGCGCAGCGTCGCCATTTCAAGACCCAAAACATGGTCGATGAAAATAGGCCGGTCCATATCGGCATCTGTAAATCCATAGTGACGCGGGTCCAGTTCGGGGTGTTCAACACGCCCTTCCAGACCCAGCGGATCAAACTTTGCAATCAGGTGGCCGCGCACGCGGTAGGCGCGGATCAACATCAAGGCGCGAATGGTGTCTTTGGTGGCGTTGCGGATGGCGTCGGCGCTGGGCATGACGCCTGCCTGTGGGGGCGGTGCTGTGGCGGGCGAAGCTGCGCCCTGCGCGCTGCCTTCGTCCATCCATTCGCCGTTACCGAACTGGCCGATCACACCGGCGTCTGACGGTGCCCACGATGCGCCGCGCAAATCATCAAGAACCGATTTGGTATCGTCATCCATGGCGCCAAACCAGTCGATCCAGTGTTGATCGACATTGGAGGCGTTATCGAGATAGCGCGCATAAAGCTCTGCCACGTACAGGGCATTTGCGCCGCTCAGGAAGTTATCGGATGAAGCCGTCATAAGTTCCCAACTAGTGTTCCATGGCATCGTCCCATGGCATCGTTCTCAGAGGGGATATTGGACTAAAAACAGAATATTTCCAGTCAATTAAACGTGTGGCTACCACAAAGAGCTACGCAATTAGAACTACGTTAGAACTGAGCCAGAAGTGAACCAGAAGTAAAATTGAGAAGAAGGTTAGCCCTTCAGTTTTTCGACCATGGTCTTGCCGATGTCTGCCGGCGATGCGGCAACGGCGATGCCCGCCGATTTCATGGCTTCGATCTTGTCGCCTGCCGAGCCTTTGCCGCCTGAAATAATCGCGCCCGCATGGCCCATGCGCCGACCTGGTGGGGCCGTGACGCCTGCGATAAAGCCCGTGACCGGCTTTTTGACCTTGGATGCCTTGAGGAATTCGGCAGCCTCTTCTTCCGCCGTGCCGCCGATTTCGCCGATCATGATGATGGCTTCGGTTTCCGGGTCGCCAAGGAACAAATCCAGGCAATCGACAAAATTGGTGCCGTTGATCGGGTCGCCGCCAATGCCGATGCAGGTGGTTTGACCCAGCCCTGTGACCGTGGTTTGCGCCACGGCCTCATACGTCAGCGTGCCGGACCGAGACACGATGCCAACCTTACCCCGCGTGTGGATATGGCCCGGCATAATACCGATCTTGCATTCGCCCGGTGTAATCACGCCCGGACAGTTCGGCCCCACAAGGCGCGTTGATGAGCCTTCAAGCGCGCGCTTGACGCGCACCATATCCAGAACCGGGATGCCTTCGGTGATGCACACCACCAACTCAATGCCGGTGCTGATGGCTTCTAAAATAGCGTCGGCGGCAAACGGCGGCGGTACGTAAATTACGCTGGCCGTGGCCCCGGTTGTTTCAACCGCGTCTGCAACGGTATCAAAGACCGGAAGGTCGAGATGTATCGATCCGCCCTTGCCCGGCGTTACACCACCGACCATTTGGGTGCCGTACGCGATGGCCTGTTCGGAATGAAAGGTGCCTTGCGCGCCGGTGAAACCCTGACAGATTACCTTGGTGTTCTTGTCGACCAGAACCGCCATGTTATGCCGCCTCCTTGACCGCCTGAACGACCTTTTCGGCGGCGTCGCCAAGGTCGTCTGCGGAAACAATCTTGAGGCCGGATTCTGCCAGGATTTTCTTGCCCAGTTCCACGTTGGTGCCTTCAAGGCGAACCACCAGCGGAACGCTGAGGCTGATTTCCCGAGCCGCCGCGACCACGCCTTCGGCAATGACGTCGCAGCGCATGATGCCGCCAAAGATGTTGACCAGAATGCCTTTAACGTTGGGGTCAGACATAATCAGCTTGAACGCGGTGGTGACGCGCTCGCGGGTGGCGCCGCCGCCAACGTCCAGAAAGTTTGCCGGATCGCCGCCATGCAGCTTGATGATATCCATGGTCGACATGGCAAGACCAGCACCGTTGACCATGCAACCGATGTTGCCATCCAGTTTGATGTAATTGAGTTCGTGGCGCTGGGCTTCCAGCTCAGAAGGATCTTCTTCATCTTCATCGCGCAGCTCGGCAATGGCCTTTTGCCTGAAAAGCGCGTTGTCGTCGAAATTCATTTTTGCGTCCAGCGCCTGAACCTGACCGTCACCGGTCACGACCAGCGGGTTGATCTCAAGCAGGGATGCGTCCAGCGCATTAAAAGCCGCATAAACGCCCATGATGAGTTTGACGGCTGATCCGACCTGTTTGCCTTCAAGGCCAAGCGCGAACGCAACGTTGCGCGCGTGATAGCCCTGAATGCCAATGGCAGGGTCGATGACTTCCATAATGATTTTTTCCGGTGTTGTTGCGGCGACTTCTTCGATATCCATGCCGCCTTCCGTCGATGCCATGATGGTGATGCGCGATGTGGCGCGATCGATCAGCATCGAGAGGTAAAGCTCGCGGGCGATATCACAGCCCTCTTCGATGTAAACCCGTTTGACCTCTTTGCCTTCAGGCCCGGTCTGGTGGGTGATGAGTTGCATGCCCAGTATCTGGTCGGCCGTTTCCTTGACCTCTTCAACGGACTTCACAACTTTAACGCCGCCGCCCTTTCCCCGGCCGCCGGCGTGTATCTGTGCTTTGACGACCCAAACCGGGTCGCCTTGCATATCTTTTGCTAAATCTTTGGCGATTTGCGCGGCCTCCGGGGCGGTGTAAGCGACACCGCCCCGGGGCACGGCAACCCCGAAACCAGCCAAAAGGTGTTTTGCCTGGTATTCATGGATATTCATGCAGTTTTACTCCCGTTAACGGAAGTTGAAAAAAACTACCGTTTCTTACGTTTAGCGGCTTTCTTCTTAGTCTTCCGCTTAGCAGCTTTTTTCTTGGTTTTACGCTTAGCAGCTTTCTTCTTCGTTTTGCGCTTCGTTTTACGCTTAGCGGCTTTCTTCTTCGTCTTGCGCTTAGCGGTTTTACGCTTCGTTTTACGCTTAGCGGCTTTCTTCTTCGTCTTGCGCTTAGCGGTCTTACGCTTCGTTTTACGCTTAGCGGCTTTCTTCTTCGTTTTGCGCTTGGCGGTCTTACGCTTGGCGGCTTTCTTCTTTGTCTTGCGCTTAGCGGTCTTACGCTTAGCAGTCTTGCGCTTAGCAGTCTTCCGCTTAGCAGTTTTGCGCTTGGCGACTTTGCGTTTAGGCGCTTTGCGCTTCGCAGTCTTTCTCTTCACAGCTTTTTTAACCATAGTCTTCTCCATCTAGATGGCCGGAACCCCCCTCTCAAGAAGGATCTCCTACCCCTTGCCCTTCTTGATTTTCCGAATGGCGGTAATAAGGTTCCGAACCGCGCGGACTGACTTCTTAAAAGCAGCCCGCTCTTGGGCATCGAGTTTGACCTCGACAACCCGCTCAACCCCGCGAGCGCCGATCACGACCGGAACGCCCACATAAACCTCCCTCACGCCGTATTCTCCTTTGAGATACGCCGCACATGGCAGAACACGTTTTTTATCTTTTAGGTAGGATTCCGCCATTTCAATGGCGGCAGTAGCGGGGGCATAGTAAGCCGAACCTGTTTTTAACAGGCCAACGATCTCTGCCCCCCCGTCTCTGGTGCGCTGGACAATTTCGTCCACACGCTTTTTAGTCGTCCACTTCATTTTGATTAAGTCGGGCAATGGAATGCCCGCCACAGCGGAATATCGAACCGACGGAACCATGGTATCGCCATGGCCGCCGAGAACGAACGCGGTGACGTCTTCAACCGAGACGTCGAATTCTTCAGCGAGGAAATAGCGAAAACGTGCCGAATCGAGAACGCCCGCCATGCCCACAACTTTTTTGTGCGGCAAGCCGGATGCTTCGCGCAACGCCCAAACCATGGCGTCCAGCGGATTGGTCACGCAAATCACAAATGCCTTGGGTGCGTACTTCTTGATGCCCTTGCCGACCGAGTGCATGACGCTGACATTAATAGCAAGCAGATCGTCACGGCTCATGCCCGGTTTGCGGGCCACGCCAGCGGTCACAATCACCACGTCAGCACCTTTAATGGCGCTATAGTTCTTGGTGCCGACCAATTTGGAATCGAACCCGGCAATGGGGGAAGATTGCGCAATATCCAGCGCTTTGCCCTTAGGCAGGCCGTCCATGATGTCAAACATCACGATGTCGCCCAGTTCCTTGAGGCCCGCTAAATGGGCCAAGGTGCCGCCGATATTACCAGCGCCGATAAGAGCGATCTTGTTACGAGCCATGGAAGTTTGTCCTTCCCAAAAATTCCGAACTTAAATTCGCTTCTGCGAAAAAATCTTAGGACCGGAATTTGCTTTTCTAAACGACCTCAAACTTTATTTTAGCGTTGTTGTTTTTGTCGCTGCACTGAATTAAAAAACTTGATGCAAAAAATAAATTCAAATTCATTTTTTGCCAGTCACATCGACACAACAAAAATTCATCTCCTTGCAACGCAAACAGATTCGCATATTTCTACCCTGATTCGCGCAATTGGGCAAGTCACTTACGTGCAATTCCAACATCATCCTAAAATGTAGTCTTTATGTACGACTTGCGTGATCCCGTTCCATGTACGTTTCGGATTGCATTTCGATGAGTCGCGATGCGGTTCGTTCAAATTCAAACGTACCTTCACCATCGACGTAAAGATCAGGTGGTTCGGCGTCTGCGGAACAAATTAATTTGACGTGACCTTCGTAAAGCGCGTCGATTAACGTGATAAAACGCCGTGCAACATCCTTCATCTGCGCATCCATGCGCGGAATTCCGTAAATAATAAGCGTATGATAACGCCTTGATATTTCTATGTAATCCGCCGGTCCCAGGGCCCTGCCGCAAATGTCTTCAAAGCCCAGCATGGCAACACCTTCGACCGCTTTGGGAATTTCAACCTTGCGCCCCTGAACCGGGATCACGGCCGCGTGTGCACGATGGCCATGGGTCAAACGTTTGAAAGAATTTTCCAGTTTTGCACGTGCGACTTCGTCATCTGGCGTGATAAATGCATCCAGCGCCCGCATATGTTCGAGGCGATAGTCGGTTGGCCCGGCCAATTCAAGTAAATCCATTTTTTGTTCGAATAAATCGATAAACGGAACAAATTGATCCCTTTGCAGACCATCTTTATATAGATCGCGCGGTGGGCGGTTGGATGTTGCGACCACCACAACACCCTTTTCAAACAGAGTTTCAAACAACCGGCCAACGATCATGGCGTCGGTAATATCGGTGACTTGCAGCTCATCAAGACACAATAAGCTGGCACCTTTTGCGATGGCGTTGCCGACCGCGTGGATGGGGTCTGCAACCTTGATTTCGTCGGCGCGAAAGCCTGCCATGCGGGTGTGGACTTCCTGCATGAAGGCGTGGAAATGGACCCGGCGCTTGGCTTCAAGCGGCGCATCTTCAAAAAACATGTCCATCAGCATGGATTTGCCGCGCCCTACCCCACCAAAGATATACAGCCCCTGGGGGGCTTCAATGCGGCGCCGGCCCAGACCAAAGCGATCTTTCCAGCCCGCTTCCCCGGTATCGGGTTCGTACCCCTTCAACGCATTGTGCAGGCTTTGCAGCTTTTCAACTGCCAACGCCTGCACCGGATCGTAGCGGATTTTACCGGCCGCGATTTCAGATCGGTAGTTTGTTAGCGGCCCTTCTGACATGGAGGGGGAGGCCTTTTCACTAAAAAGAATCTCAGGTCTTGTTGGAACGCTACGTTGCACAGCGGGGGCCTGTAAAGCCCGCGCGGCTTTTGTAAGCAAATCCTTTTGAATTTAGGGCTTTACCAGCCTCGCTTTCTCACCCCCCTTGCACTGGCGCTTTTCCAAATGCACACTATTTTCCCAGTATCGGCCCATGCAAAGCAAACACTGGAAACCGCTATGAACGACTTTCAAAGCCAACTGATGGAGCTGGAACAACCGATCCGTCTGGGATTCTTCTTTGGCGTATTTACCATCATGGCACTGGCCGAACTGGTGCGCCCAAGGCGCAAGCTGACCATTTCCAAGGGGCTGCGGTGGTTTTCCAATCTTGGCATCGTGGTTTTCAACACGGTGCTGGCGCGCGCCATCCTGCCCATGGCCCCGGTGGCGTTTGCAGCCCTGATGGCTGATCGCGGCTGGGGCATCTTTAATGTGATCGATATTTCACCCACCTTGGCGTTTGTGGCCACCGTGGTGCTGATGGATTTTGCCATCTGGCTGCAACACGTGATGGTTCACGCCGTTCCGGTGCTGTGGCGGCTGCACCGCCTGCACCATGCCGATCTGGATTACGATGTGACCACGGGGGCGCGTTTCCACCCCATTGAGATTCTGCTCTCACTCGGCATCAAGTTTGCGGTCATAGCCCTGCTGGGTGCGCCGGCTGCCGCCGTGCTGGTGTTTGAGGTGATCTTGAATGCCATGGCCATGTTCAACCATGCCAACTTCAAGCTGCCGCTGGGCCTCGATGCGGTTTTGCGCACGTTGCTGGTAACGCCCGACATGCACCGGGTGCATCACAGCGTGATCCCGTTTGAGACCAATTCGAACTTCGGTTTTAACCTTTCCATCTGGGACCGGCTTTTTGGCACCTATATCGCCCAGCCCGAAGGCGGCCACGAAGGCATGACCATCGGCATCGACCTGTTCAGGACCGCGCATGATGAACGCCTCGACCAGATGCTGATCCAGCCTTTTAGGGGAAATGTGGGCGATTACACCATCAACCGCCGCGACTGGGGGCAAAAAGCGGGCAAGTTCAGCCCTGAAGACAAAGACGGCAATGGCCCATGAAGGCCGGACGTGAAACCAGCGAGCATACCTTTCGCGTCGAACACATCGGCTTTGAGGCCGATTTTTATCACCCCCAAGGCAAGAACCTGAAGCTCGGCACCGATACCGTTGAGCGTTACGAGATGCAAAAAGAGGATGCCGAAATCTTCATCCAGCACGCATCCGCGACGGCGTTTAATTCCGACGAGATCCTCAGCTGGTTTTTGCTGCAAACCAACACCACGCTGGCCGACCACCTGCCCCAACCTTCATTGGGAAAGCCGTCAATGGGCCAGCCGGTGTTCGTCACCTTCCCGATCCGCTTCGATCAGGGCGTGTTTCATATGGACACAGAACATGGATCGCAAGACCTGCGGGCGCTGAATTTACTGGTCCGCGTTGAAGGCAAAGCCAAAACGAATAGCTGATGCGCGCCTAGCGCCGCTTGATCAACAACGTCTTGATCTCGGCAATGGCTTTGCCGGGGTTGAGGCTTTTGGGGCACGTATTGGTGCAGTTCATGATCGTGTGGCAGCGATACAGCCTGAACGGATCATCCACGTTATCAAGGCGTTCGCCGGCGGCCTCGTCGCGACTGTCGGCAATCCAGCGATACGCCTGCAACAAAATCGCAGGCCCGAGGTAGCGATCGCCGTTCCACCAGTAACTGGGGCAGCTGGTCTGGCAACAGAAACACAAAATACATTCCCACATGCCGTCCAGCTCAGCCCGTTCGTCGGTGCTTTGCAGGCGTTCAGCCGTGGTCGGCGGCGGGGTATCGGATTTCAGCCACGGCTCGATGGACGCATACTGGGCATAAGGAACCGAAAGGTCCGGCACCAGATCCTTGATCACCGGCATGTGCGGCAACGGATAGACCTTGATGTCGCCGCTGATGGATGCAATCGGTTTGGTGCAGGCGATGGTATTGGTGCCGTCAATGTTAAACGCACAGCTGCCGCAAACGCCTTCGCGGCACGATCTGCGAAACGTCAGGGTCGAATCCATTTCGTCCTTGATCTTGACCAGCGCATCCAGAACCATCGGCCCACAAGTGTCGATATCCACCTGAAACGTATCAATGCGCGGGTTTTCGCCGGTGTCGGGATCAAAACGGTAAATCTTGAAGGTGCGCAGGTTGGTTGCGCCCACGGGCGCCGGGTGCGTTTTGCCCTTGGTCGGGCGGGCATCTTTGGGCAGCATGAATTCAACCATCGGGGCAGGCTTCCTTAATACACGCGCGCTTTGGGTACGACATATTCAACCTCGTCCGTTAACGTCCAGGTGTGGACCGGGCGGTAGTCGAGCTTGATGGATTTATCTGCGTCCACCCATGCGATGGTGTGTTTCATCCACGTTTCGTCATCGCGGTCGGGGAAATCTTCACGCGCATGGGCGCCGCGGCTTTCTTGGCGTGCCAGCGCCGAATGCACGGTGGCCTGTGCGCAATCAAGCAGGTTTTCCAGTTCCAGTGCCTCTACCAGATCGGAATTCCAGATCATGGATCGATCATTGATCCCAATATCGCTGGCCGACTTGGCGATGGCGTCGATGGATGTCTGGCCTTCTGATAGGCTTTCCTTGGTTCTGAACACGGCCGCGTCGCGGTGCATGGTTTGCTGCATTTCATCGCGAATGACGGCCGTGGGCTTGGCGCCGGATGCATTGCGCAGGCGTTCAAGACGTGTGAGCGCCGGTTCCAGCAGGTCATTTGAGATGGGCTTCTGGTCGGCGCCCGGCGTGATGGTGGCGCGCGCACGAAGGGCTGCGGCGCGCCCGAACACCACGATGTCCAACAACGAATTGGTGCCCAGCCGGTTGGCGCCATGCACCGAAACGCACGCCGCTTCGCCGATGGCCATCAGGCCCGGGCAGACATTGTCGGGGTCTTTTTCCGTGGGGCGCAGGACTTCGCCATAAATGTTGGTCGGGATGCCGCCCATGTTGTAATGCACGGTCGGGATCACCGGAATCGGTTCTTCGGTCACGTTGACACCGGCAAACACCTTGGCGCTTTCGGAAATGCCCGGCAGGCGTTCTGCCAGCAAGTCGTGGCCCAGATGTTCCAGATGCAGATGGATATGATCGCCACCGCTGCCGATACCGCGCCCTTCGCGGATTTCCATGGTCATGGCGCGGCTGACCACATCGCGTGACGCCAGATCCTTGGCCGTGGGGGCGTAGCGTTCCATAAATCGCTCGCCACTGGCGTTGGTCAGGTACCCGCCTTCGCCACGTGCGCCCTCGGTAATCAGCACGCCTGCGCCGTAAATACCGGTGGGATGGAACTGCACGAATTCCATGTCTTGTAATGGAAGGCCCGCGCGCGCCACCATGCCGTGACCATCACCCGTACACGTGTGCGCCGATGTGCACGAAAACCATGCGCGCCCGTACCCGCCGGTGGCCAGCACCGTTCTCTGGGCCTGAAAGCGGTGAATGGAACCATCTTCAAGGTTCCACGCCACCACACCGCGGCATTCGCCTTCTTCGTCCATGATCAGGTCGATGGCAATGAACTCGACAAAAAATTCAACGTCGTGTTTCAGCGATTGTTGATACAGCGTGTGCAAAATCGCGTGCCCGGTGCGATCCGCCGCGGCGCAGGCGCGTGGTACCGGGGCTTCGCCAAAATCACGCATGTGCCCACCAAAGGGGCGCTGGTAAATTTTGCCTTCGGGATTGCGCGAAAACGGCACACCTAGATGTTCCAGTTCATGCACGGCGGGAATGGCGTTTTTGCACATGTATTCGATGGCATCCTGGTCGCCCAGCCAGTCCGACCCCTTGACGGTGTCGTACATGTGCCATTTCCAGTTGTCGTCGGCCATGTTGCCCAGCGCCGCCCCGATGCCGCCTTGGGCTGCCACGGTGTGGCTACGGGTGGGAAATACCTTGGTGATGCACGCGGTCTTCAGGCCCGCATGGGTCATGCCCAGCGAGGCACGAAGGCCCGCACCGCCGGCCCCGATGACGACGCAATCGTAAATGTGTTCGGTAATGGGGATGGCTTCGCTCATATCACCTCTATTATCCGGCCCAATTATCCGGCTAGGGAAATTTTCAAAACGGCGAAAATGGAAGATGCCATAAACAACATGCTTCCATACTTGACGATCATTATCATCGCCATCTTCACCGCTTCGGAATGGACATAATCCTCGATCACCACGGTCACGCCCAACTGGGCATGGTGAAACAAGGTCACAATCAGCAGCACCAGAAACACCGAATTTCCAAATTCGGATACCCACGCGTGAAACGACTGGTAATCGGCGCCGGTCAGCGTAATCAGGGAATAGACAAACCACATGGAAAGCGGCAGAAGCGCAACCGCGCTCATGCGTTGCGCCCACCAGTGATGCACCCCTTCACGGGTCGAACCCAGACCGCGCACGCGTGACAGGTTAGAGCGCAGCTGTCGTTTTTGGGTTGTGGTTTCGACCATACTTATTCTCAGCCCCTACAACTTGCCAACGTGGCCATAGGCCCAGAACCAACTAATGAACGTCAGCGCGATGGCGCCGATCACGACCAGGACGCCGGTCAGGCGCAGGGTGCGCAGCTCGAACCCCCAGCCCATATCCCAGCCCAAATGCCTGAGACCGTTGAGCAAGTGATAAAAAAGCGAAAACGTAAAGCCGAACAAGACCAGCCGACCGAACCACGATTCCAGCACCACCTGGGCACGGCCAAAGGCTTCAGGCCCGTATGCCGCCGATGCCAGCCAATAGGTCAACAGCAAGGCTGCCAGCACCAATACCATCCCGGTCATGCGATGGGTGATGGAAAGCACCGAGGTGACCTGAGGTCTGTAGACTTGCAGGTGGGGAGAAAGTGGTTTGTTGTCGTTGGCCATGCGTTCGATCAACTTCCCTTTATTTTCAGTCCCACTGTGGGGTGCAAATTCTGAAGTGTCAACTTGGGGCTAGCACCCCCCCACATCAGGCCCCACATCAGATTAGGGCTTAGTTTCCGGTCGGCATCAGCACCGTGTAATCTAAATCCAGCACCACGCACGGGTCATAGTCATCTTCCCCCGCGCGATAAGAAAAATCAGCGCCGCTATGGTTTTTACACGCCACCGTGCGCAGGCGCAGCGCGCCCATGTCGCTACGATCAGGCACCTCTTGCTTGCCCAATACTTCCGACCACGCATAGATGGTGTCGCCGGCAAATACCGGGGCCGCATGAGCACCACCGTTAATTGCCGCCACCTTGAACGCGTTGGCAAGCCCGTTAAACGTCAGCGCACGGGCAATGGAAATCACATGCCCGCCATACACCAGACGCTTGCCAAAACGCGTGCCCTTGGTCATTTCTGCATCTAGATGCACGCGTGCAGTATTTTGATACAACCGCGTCGCCAGCTGGTGTTCGGCTTCTTCAATGGTGTGGCCATCCACATGATCGATACGCTCGCCGCTATCGTAATCGTCCCAC
>DAOVVL010000120.1 GCA_030637205.1 Thalassospiraceae bacterium
CTGGCGGCGCTTCGGTTTGCCCGCGAAGGCGGACAAAAAATCGTTTCCATTGTCAACGTGCCGGAAAGCACCATAGCGCGTGAGGCAGATGCGGCGCTTTTAACCTACGCCGGACCGGAAGTGGGCGTGGCATCGACCAAGGCGTTCACCACGCAACTGGTAGTGCTGGCGTGTCTGGCCATCGGGTTGGGCCGGGCGCGCGGCACGCTGGACCAAAAAGGCGAAAGCGAACTGGTTGAGGCGCTGGTCGAAGTACCGGCGCGTGCGGCGGAAGTCTTGAACCACGATGAACGTTTACGCGAGTTGGCCCAGGAAGTCGCCAAGGCGCGCGACGTTTTATATCTGGGCCGCGCCACCAGCTATCCCATTGCACTGGAAGGTGCGCTGAAACTAAAAGAAATCAGCTACATTCACGCCGAAGGTTACCCGGCGGGTGAAATGAAACACGGACCTATTGCGCTAATAGATGACGCCGTGCCGGTAATCGTCATTGCGCCCACGGATGCGTTGTTCGAAAAAACCGCATCGAACATGCAGGAAGTCATTGCGCGCGGCGGTCGGGTGATCTTTTTGTCCGACGGGCCGGGCGCTGAAAAACTTGGAAAACTGGCGGCGGCTACGGTCGCGTTGCCACAGGTGCATAGTTTTGTTGCGCCCATTCTTTATGCCATTCCGGTGCAGCTGCTGGCCTATCACACGGCTGTCATTAAAGGCACCGACGTTGACCAGCCGCGCAATCTGGCTAAATCGGTAACGGTTGAATGATCGTTGCGAAGCATTATATAGGAAACATCGTTTAATTAACTCCTCAGGAAAAAAAGGGGGCTTGAACATGGCCACATACGAATGTGAAGTTTGCGGTATGAGCGTTAATGCTACGTGCGGAAAGTGCGACGAAGCTTTGGTCAACGGCACGCTAAATCTGGATGACGGATCGGCTGTGCAGATCTCTGAATGTCCGAACGGGCACGGCAAGATTAAATCGCCGATGTGCTGTGGTCAGGACATGACCGCTAAGGCCGCTGGCTAAAGATGATTTATGTGTGGGTTCGTTTACATATTAGGAAGTAACGGGCAGGGCGGGCCGCGTAGTTACGTCGGCTGGACGAATGATCTTGATGCGCGTCTTGAAGCGCACAATTCAGGCCGTGGCGCTAAATCAACACGCGGGCGCACGTGGGTGTTGCTGTACGCCGAAAAGTTTTCAGAAAAACGCGAAGCCCAAAGCCGTGAATGGCATTTAAAGCGCGACCGCAAACTGCGTAAATCTGTTTTGTGCGAAACGTTCCCCAACTAGATCAGGGTTTGTTGAGCGTTGATTGGCGTTGTTGCACATCTATGGGCCAGCGGCTTTTGATGAAACTTAAAATCGCCCAGATCTGCTCATCACTTAAATCCTCACCAAAGGCCGGCATGGCAGTGTTCGTGCCTTCGGGCAAAACTCCGGCGCCACCCAGTTTGGTATAGGAAAACAAAAGCTGATCATTATGGTGCCATGTATGGCCGGTTTCATCGTGCGGCGGCGCGGGCAGGGTACCGTCCGCAGTTCGCACCTTCCAGTCGGGCTGGCCCTGAAGGTTGTCGCCGTGGCAATCGGCGCAATGTTCGCCGTACAGGGTTTCGCCTATATTCACGGCGCGCTCATTGGCAGGATCTGCTGCCGTGATGGGGTTTTCCCCACAACTGATGAGCAGTAGGGTGGCGATAGCCATAAGGGGCAGGGATACAAGGGGCTTGGCCATGTTTGGGCTTCTCCGTTGAAAGTGGAACTTGCGCCTAAGCTAAACATTCCACCCGGGGCAAGGTCAATACTCCCTGACGTCAACTAATGGTGCAAAAGGCATGACTAATGGCGGTTAACAGACGGGCTTTGTGCGTTTATACTCCGCCCCGAATTAACCCCCAGGTTCAGTAATAAGAGGACACCATGCAGCTTTCAGATCCCAAACTTCTTCGCCACCAGTGTTATGTAGATGGCAAGTGGACGCCCGCCAATTCCGGCGAAACGTTTGACGTTACCAATCCCGCAACCGGCGCCGTCATTGCCAGCGTACCCAGCTTTGGCGCAGATGAAACGCGCGCCGCCATTGCGGCTGCTGAAAAAGCGTATCCCGCATGGCGCGCCAAAACCGGCAAAGAACGCGCGGCCCTGTTGCGCAAATGGTTCGAGCTGATCATTGAGGCCACCGAAGACCTCGCCCAACTGATGACCGCCGAGCAGGGCAAGCCGCTGATCGAAGCACGCGGCGAAGTGGTTTACGGCGCATCGTTTGTTGAATGGTTTTCCGAAGAAGCCAAACGCGTTTACGGCGACACCATCCCGTCGCCTGCCAATGACCGGCGAATTGTCGTGGTCAAGGAGCCGGTCGGCGTGATCGCGTCCATTACGCCGTGGAATTTCCCCATCGCCATGATCACGCGCAAATGCGCCCCGGCCATTGCGGTGGGCTGCACGGTGGTGATCAAGCCCGCCGAAGCAACCCCGCTTTCGGCACTGGCGTTGGTGGAATTGGCTGAACGCGCAGGTATTCCGGCAGGCGTGATCAACGTTATTACCGGCGATCCGGCAGCCATCGGCGGTGAGCTGACATCGAACCCGACCGTTCGCAAGCTTTCGTTCACCGGGTCCACCGCAGTGGGCAAGCTGTTGATCCGCCAGTGCGCCGACACGGTCAAAAAAGTTTCGATGGAACTGGGCGGCAACGCCCCGTTCATCGTGTTTGACGATGCCGATCTGGACGCCGCCGTTACAGGCGTGATGGCGTCTAAATACCGCAATGCCGGCCAGACCTGCGTGTGCGCCAACCGTATTTTTGTACAAGCGGGTGTCTATGATGCGTTCGCAGAAAAAATGGCCGCCGCCGTGGGTGAACTGAAAGTTGGCGACGGAACCGAAGACGGCGTGACCCAAGGCCCGCTAATTAACATGGCGGCCATCGAAAAGGTTGAACGCCTGGTTGAAGACGCGGTTAACAAAGGTGCAACCGTGGTCACCGGCGGTGCGCGCCATGAGTTGGGCGGCACTTGGTACACACCCACCGTGCTGACCGGCGTGACCCCTGATATGGCGTGTTCAAGTGAAGAAATTTTCGGCCCCGTGGCGCCACTTTATAAGTTCGACAGCGAAGCCGAAGCGGTCCAATTGGCCAACGACACCCCGTATGGCTTAGCGGCGTACTTTTATGCCCGCGACGTGGGCCGGGTTTGGCGGGTGGCTGACGCCCTTGAATACGGCATCGTCGGCATTAACGAAGGCATTATCTCAACCGAACTGGCACCGTTTGGCGGCATGAAGGAAAGCGGTATTGGGCGCGAAGGTTCCAAGTACGGCACCGATGAGTTTCTTGAGATAAAATACCTGTGCATGGGCGGGCTTAATTGATTGGCGAGTGATAGAGCGCCAGCCTATATAAAAAACGCCACATATATAAAGTGAGACCATGACAGATTTTGATTATGACCTGATTACTATCGGCGCCGGTTCCGGCGGAGTTCGCGCGTCGCGCATGTCGGCATCGTTCGGTGCGCGCGTGGCGATCGTTGAAAACTCGCGCGTGGGCGGCACCTGTGTGATGCGCGGCTGCGTTCCAAAAAAATTGCTGGTATATGGTTCGCACTTTGCCGACGATTTTGAAGATGCCAAAGGTTTCGGCTGGGAAGTAGGCGAAACAAAAATCAATTGGCCCAAGCTGATCAAGGACAAAAACACCGAGCTGGACCGCCTTGAAAGTGTGTATGGGCGCATCTTGCGCGACAACGGCGTCACCCACTTACAGGGCCGCGGCCGCGTGGTCGATGGCCACACGGTCGAAGTCGAAACCGATGGCGCAAAAAAAACCTACACGGCCAAAAAAATTCTCATCAGCACCGGCGGCTGGCCCAGCCTGCCCGATGTGGTCGGCGTTGAACACGCCATAACATCCAACGAAGCACTGGAACTGATCGAGCTTCCCAAACGCATCGTCATTGTGGGCGGCGGCTATATTGCGGTTGAGTTCGCGGGCATTTTTAATGCCATGGGTGTGGACGTGAGCATCATCATTCGCGCGGGCAATATCCTGCGCGGGTTCGATGAAGACGTGCGCGATACGTTGGCCGATGAAATGGAAAAAAAGGGTGTGCACATTCACCGCGAATGTGTGGTGCAGTCGATTGAGAAAAGCGGTGACGGCTTTTCAGTTTTGTTGCGCGAAAACGAAACCATTGAATGTGACCGGGTCATGTACGCCACCGGGCGAAAGCCAAACACCAAAGACATTGGCCTTGAACAGGCAGGCGTTGAGTTAACCGATCATGGTGCCATTAAAACGGATGAAAATTTCCAGACCACGGTCAGTTCCATTTTTGCGCTGGGCGATGTGACGGCGCGCATCCAGCTGACCCCGGTGGCGATCAACGAAGGCGTTGCGTTTGCCAACACCCAGTTCAACGACAACCCCATGGTCATGGATTACAACGCGGTGCCTGCCGCCGTATTCAGCCAGCCGACCATCGGCACGGTGGGTTTGAGCGAAGCCGAGGCACGCGAACAGGGCGAGGTCGATATCTATATGTCGCGCTTTCGCCCCATGAAACACACGCTGACAGGCCGCGATGCCCATTCGATGATGAAACTGGTGGTCGATCGCGCCAGCCAGCGCGTCGTGGGCTGTCACATGGTGGGCGATGATGCGCCGGAAATCATTCAGGGCTTTGCCGTGGCGCTTAAGGCAGGGGCCACCAAGGCCCAGTTTGATGCCACCGTGGGCATTCACCCCACGGCTGCGGAAGAATTCGTTACCATGCGCGAAAAGCTGCCCGATCACGACGAAGATGTGTGAATAGCCCCTATTCCCCTGATGCAGGGGATTTTTTCTGGAAAAGCGCAAAAAAGTGGCGTATAGCCTAGCTTTGAGCAAATGAGTTTGAGGAACCCGATGTCCAAAAAATGGACCCCTAAAAGCTGGCGTGACCACGAGCGCCTGCAAATGCCTGCATACCCGGATGCGAAAGCATTGGCGGACGTCGAAGCACGCATATCTGACTTCCCGCCGCTGGTGTTTGCCGGTGAAGCGCGCCAGCTCAAACGTGCGCTGGCCAAGGTGGCAAAAGGCGAGGCTTTTTTGCTTCAGGGCGGCGATTGCGCCGAAAGTTTTGCCGAATTTCATCCCGACAACATTCGCGATACCTTTCGCGTGTTGTTACAGATGGCGGTGGTGCTGACCTATGGCGCGGCGTTGCCGGTGGTCAAGGTTGGCCGTATGGCCGGCCAGTTCGCCAAACCACGCAGTGCCGATGATGAAACCATTGATGGCGTGACCTTGCCCGCGTATCGCGGCGACATGGTCAACGGAATGGAATTTAGTGAAAGCTCGCGCATTCCCGATCCCGAACGAATGATACAGGCCTTTAACCAGTCGGCGGCGACGCTGAACCTGTTGCGCGCGTTTGCCCAAGGCGGATATGCCGACCTGCACAAAGTGCAACAGTGGAATTTGGGTTTTGTTGCCAACAGCCCGTTAGGCGAACGTTATCGCGATTTGTGCGAGCGCCTCAGCGAAACGCTCGACTTCATGGCCGCCTGCGGGCTGACCTCAAAAGCGACACCGCAAATCCGCGAAACCGATTTTTACACCTCGCACGAAGCATTGTTGCTGAATTACGAGGAAGCCATGACCCGCGTCGATTCCATTTCCGGCGACTGGTACGACACGTCCGCACACATGCTGTGGGTGGGGGATCGTACCCGCCAGTTAGACGGCGCGCATGTTGAATACCTGAAAGGCATTTCCAATCCGCTCGGCACCAAAGTTGGTCCGACCATGGAACCCGACGAATTGCTGCGCCTGATCGATATTTTGAACCCCGCCAACGAACCGGGCCGCCTGACGCTGATTACGCGCATGGGTGCCGATGGTTTGGCACGCACACTGCCCAATCTGATCCGCGCCGTTGAGCGCGAAGGCAAAAGCGTGGTGTGGTCGTGTGACCCCATGCACGCCAACACGGTCAAAAGTTCCAACGGCTACAAGACCCGCCACTTCGATGCGATTCTGGCAGAGGTCCACGGCTTTTTCGAAGTCCACAAAGCCGAAGGCAGCCATGCCGGTGGGGTGCATTTCGAAATGACCGGACAGGACGTGACCGAATGTGTGGGCGGTGCGCAGGACATTACCGAAGACAACCTTTCGGACCGTTACCACACCCATTGCGATCCACGCCTAAATGCGGAACAGGCACTTGAACTGGCATTTTTGCTGGCTGAACAGTTGAAAGCGGATCGCGCCCAGAAAAACGGGCTAGCTTAGGCGCTCCAGAATTTCTAAAATCTCTGCTTGATTGATATCGGGGTGGCGGCGTTTGAGCCGTTTCCACGCCTGAGGCTCGTGCACGACCTGTTTTAAGTCAGATAACAATCCGTTAATCATTATCAAAAAGCTGCGATGGTCCAGTTCCCAGTAAACCTCGACCTGCGCTGCGCCTTCGTGGGCCGGGGCCAAGTTGGCATTCACCAGTTTAATGAACCAGTCGGCGCGCTTCTTAGTATC
>DAOVVL010000316.1 GCA_030637205.1 Thalassospiraceae bacterium
TATAGATGCCGGGTTCCAGATCGACTGTACCGTCAAGCGAGAAATCACCGCAAATGACCTTGGTGCCGGTGTTGGTAACGGTGCCGCTCGGGCTGTAGTTGCCGGTTTCGTCGCAGACGGAATATGAGGGCACGGTTAAATCAGCATAGGGATCGGTAACGGCGCTAACGCCGCTTTGCTTGACGCAATCAGCTGACGTATTGATGGTGCCGTCGATGCCACCCACCGACCACACACAATCGGCGCCAAAGGTGCCGTTCTGGACATGTACGGCAAGGCCGTCAGAGGAATTAGCCACCACACCACAACCGGTCATGTCCACGGTTGACATGGCACCGTTCATATAGACGCCGTTTGACCCCGTCGTTGCCAGCGACAACAGGCAAGCATCCTGGTCGCCGCTGGTGGTGGCGACTGCCGTGGTTACCGACGTTGGGATAATTGACGTTATGACGGATGAAAGAAAAGTGTCCAGCGGATGGTTGATGATGACTTGAACATATGCATCGTAATCTGGTCCTGAAAAGTCACCTGACGCTGGCGGATTGTTGACGGTAATGGTATCGATGGACGAATCGAAGCCGTTGCGGGTCGCTTCGATGGTGGCGATGCTCAGTATTTCTGCGCTGTTGGCACCATAGGTGCGCTCAATGGCAGCCGAAACGGCCGCCGCATCGGTGGCGGTTTGCATGGAACGGCGATCTTTGTACCAAAGCCCCGCATCAATGCCGAGGCCGGCAAAACCAATGATGACCGGCAGCATCAAGGCGAACATCACGGCAATGGCACCGCCTTGGTGGCCGGAAAAGTCACCAAGGTGTTTGTTGAGGCGTTTGAGCCACAATTGTTGCCGGATAAACGACTTGAGCTGGTGCATTTTCATGATATGGCTACCTTGGGGTTATCCCCTTAAATGCCGGATTCTAAAGGCTTTTGTCCTCCGGATGCATTGATATTACTGATCTCCAACAGTTTCGCAAATCCCGGTCCCATATACAGTGATGCCCGTCACCGCGTAATTTGCCCTGCGCGCTATGATATGCCCTACTTGATGAGCGGAAATGGGTCAATTTTGGCCGTTTGGGCCTTCAGGCAGTGCTGTACGAGGCTTGCTTTTGGCTTTAAACTCAACCGCGTAAGCAATTTCCACCGATTGGGCGATCATTTGCAAAGTCGACTGACAATTTTCAGAGCCGGAATTCGGATAAGTGCCATTTCGCTGGTCCTTGTGCTGGGCGCGTGCGCAAGTGGCGTTTCCTCAACTTCTGCCAATGCCCCGACCGAACCTGACAAGGCGGGCCTGGTCAGCACCCTGGTGCGTACCGGGGCCGAAGCCGAACGCACCCACAATTTTGAAGCCGCGGTCGGCTACTACGCGCGTTTGTTGCAACTGCAACCCGATAATCCTGAGGTCGTTGAGAAGCTGGCGCGCAACTTGCGCTACCTAGGGCGCGCAGACAAAGCGGCCGATCTTCTGGTGGATCAACTGAAAAAGTACCCCGACCATGCCCACCTGACCCTTGAACTGGGCAAGGCCTATCTGGCAGCGGGACGCACCAGCGAAGCCCAGGCCACCTTGCACGAAGCTGGGCGCATTGCACCGGGGAACTGGCAAGTTCATTCGGCATTGGGGATCGCGTATGACAGTGAAGGCGATTTTGTGAATGCGCAAATCGAGTTTCAAAAGGGCTTGGTTCTAAGCCCCGGAAACTCAAGCATATTAAACAACCTTGCCATGTCACAGGCGCAGGCCGGGCACATGGATAAAGCCGTTAAAACGCTTGAGCAGGCGGCAAACATTGATCGTGACAATATGCAAATTCGCCAAAACCTCGCCTTGTTGTATGGCATCCAGGGAAAATCCGACAAAGCCCGCGCACTGGCGGCGATGGATCTGGAACCCAAAGATGTTGAAACCAATCTGAGTTTTTACCGCAGGTTTGGAGAAAGCGCCCAATGAGCGATAAACCTGAAAAAGATGCAGATAGTTCCGAGGCCAATTCGCGCCGTGGCGCCGTTCGTGTGACCACGGTTTACGGCGGGCGCGTTTGTCAGTCTGGCCATGCGTTTGGCTGTGTGATTTCGGATGTGTCGCTTAGCGGGGCAAAGTTGCGTTTGAAAGATACGAACGATCGGCGCAATATTTTGTCGGACCAGCCGGTGCAGCTGATTTTTGATCGGTTGGGTGAATACAAGGCGCTGGAAGGCAACATTGCATGGCTGAAGGGTGACGAATTCACCATGGGCATTGAATTTACCAATTCGGAAAAAATTCGCAACCGGGTGATGGCGCGCCTGATGCCTAACCGCTGGCAACAGGTCCAGATGAAAAGCGCCGGATAGGCCAAAACAGGCTCAGAAACAGCATTTCATTCGCCCATTGCAAGGTCGCGTTGGCTTTGCGAAGATAGCGCAGGCGGAAAGGGGAATGCCCTTAATAAGCTGAAACAACAGGTTTTTTATCATCTCGATGAGTGAAAAAAAGAAAACCAAAGCGACCAGGGAACCCAAGGCAGCGAAGGCTGTAAAGGGAAACGGCAAGGCGCGCACCCTTGCCGGGGCTGAGCTGTTGACCGAAGCGCCGCCGGGCATCGTATCTGACCTTGATAAAAAGTGTCGGTGGCTGAGCTTTGAAGAAAGCCAGATCATTGTCGATCGCGATGACGATTCCACGGATGTGTATTCCATCATCGAAGACAAGGTCAAGATCATGGACTTGCTGTCCGATGATCAGGAAATTGCCTTGGCCGAACTTGGCCCCGGGGCCAGCTTTGGCGAACTTTCGGCGGTCGATGCATCGAAACGTTCGGCGCGCGTGACGGCGTTGGAAGACACCACGCTTGCCACCATCACCAGCAGCGATTTTCGCGATCTGTTGATGGAGGTTCCGGGCATTTCGATCATGCTGCTGAAACGTTTTGCCGGCTTGATCCGGA
>DAOVVL010000127.1 GCA_030637205.1 Thalassospiraceae bacterium
CCCGTCAGACGAATTGGCCGCATTTTTTGTGGCTCTGGACCGGGCGAAAGCCAACGGCCTTGATTACGAATGGACGGCATTTGCCGATGAAGAACTGGCCATTCAGGCTATTTTGAGCGGTCAAATGGATATCGGATTTGGCACGCCCTATTCTGCAATGCAGAAATCGAAGGCACCGATCCGGATCATCTTTCAATTGTCAAAATTGAAATTTTTCCCCGTTTCTTCAACAAAATACAGCAAGCTTCAAGACCTGAACGGCGAGCCGATCTTGCTGCATTCGCGTGGTGGCGGTACGGATTCGATCGCAAACGTGATCGAAGACAAGCTGAACATCAAATTTGGCAAGCGGTCTTACATTTCCGGCAGTTCCAACCGCATTGCGGCCCTGATCGCCGGTCAGGCTGATGCAACCATCGTCGACATGTCGAACAAGAACAAGCTGGTCAGAACCCAGGGGAACAAATACAACGTGCTTCCCATGTTTGACGTTGATGCCAGTGATGAAGCCTTGTTTGCCAATCTCGATTGGATCAAAGCCAATTCCAAGGATGTCGATATCTTTGTAAAAGCGCTGCTTAGCGTTTATCAGGATTTCCACAAAGACCCGACAATGGTCAGGCGTGAAACCGACCCGAATGGCCCGATCGGCCAACTGCCGAAAGAAGTTCTCGGCGAACTGGACGGTTTCTATACCGAAGCTGTTGAAGGTGGTTTGTTCGACCAAAACGGCGGCGGCAGAAAAGCTGCTTTGGCTGATATCGAATGGTACCACTCGGCCGGACACCTGACTGGAAAACGGTCAGATCTTAAAGTCGAAGATTTCTGGTATATGGAGCCTTTGAAAGGCGCCACAAAATAACTGAGCTCGTCTCTTGAGGATTAGGCGTCGATCTCGGTCGACGCCTAATTTCTCTTAAATTTCTTTATTCCAGAATGGTTTTGGTATGTTTCTTCGATACAGACCCTTGTTGCTGAAAATCCTGTCGACTGTTTTAATCTTCGGTGCCTGGGAGATCGCCGGGCGGGCAGGCGTTAGCTTTGCCTTTCCCACGTTCCTGGAATCGATGGCTGCCCTTTGGGGGCTTACGGTTGAAGGAACGATCTTCACTGCCTACGCCGAAACCCTGAAACCGCTTGCTGTTGGCATAGTGATTTCAGCATTTATTGGAATAGGCTTGGGAGTCTGGATAGGATTGAGCCGCAAGTTTGATTGGCTTGTTTCCCCTATTTTTATTGTCATGCAATCGGCGCCGCTGGCGGCGCTCATTCCGTTGCTGATTATGGTTTATGGAATTGGTTTAACCTCAAAAGTCTTTGTGGTTTGCATTATGGCCATGCCGGTGATCGTGCTGAATACCGCAGGCGCGGTCCGCAATACGCCCGTTCACCTGATCGAAATGGGACAATCGTTTCTGGGCACACGCCGCGACATTATTTTGAAAATTATTATGCCTTCCGCTTCGCCAATCATTTTTGCAGGACTTCGTCTTGGCGTGTCGGCCGGTTTTATCGGCGCCATTCTTGCCGAGTTGAAAATCACGCCAACAGGCGTTGGCGACATCATTACCTATAGCCGCTCAATTGCCGATTACCCCAACATGTATGCAGCAATTTTTTCGATCATCGTGTTTGCGGTGCTGTTTTTAAATTTTGTTGAGCGCATAGAGAACTTCCTGTTTAAGGGAAATAACAAAGAGCTTGTCTCGGATTGATTCTGGGGCAGGAGTAATAAATTATGGATGGAATAATGACAACAACACACGCCGTAGAGGTTCGCAATGTCTTCAAGAACTACGGAGATGTTGAAGCCCTGCATGATCTGTCGCTGGATTTTCCAAAGGGCGAGCTAACCTCTTTGCTCGGCCCGTCGGGTTGTGGCAAAACCACGCTTCTGAAAATCATTGCTGGTTTGCTTCCCGCAACCAGCGGAGAGGTCTTCGTAAACGGCGAAACGGTTACCGGGCCCGGTCCGGACCGCGCCTTTGTATTTCAGGATTTTGCCCTGCTGCCGTGGGCCAGCGTGCTGAGGAATGTCGCGTTCGGCCTGGAGCTGCGCAATGTTCCCAAATCCGAAAGAGAAGCAAAAGCCGAAAAATACATTGCCGACGTTGGCTTGAAGGGGTTCGAGCATAAATATCCCCATCAGCTTTCCGGTGGCATGCGACAGCGCGTCGGGCTGGCGCGGGCGCTCAGTGTAGATGCCCAGGTATTGCTGATGGATGAGCCATTTTCCGCCGTTGATGAACAGACGCGAAGAAAATTCCAGGAAGATTTGCTGGATTTGGTTCAGAACGAGAACAAGACGTTTATTTTTGTCACCCATTCTATTGAAGAAGCGGTCTATGTATCCGATCAAATCGCTCTTTTGTTGCCACGCCCCAGTCGCGTTTCTGAAATCATTCGCCCGGGTGGGTTCAGGCACAAGGACCCCGACAGCATCAGGCGCGATTCCGAATACCTTGATATCGTCGACGATATCTGGAAATCGCTACGCACCTATGTGGAGTAAATCATCGTTATGAACGTACTTGGTTATAAATTACCGGCGATGTCATCACTCATTATTTGGGGTGCGCTTTGGGAAATAGTTGGTCAGCTTGAGCTGAGCTTCTTTTTGCCGGCCCTGTCAGACATCTTTGTCACGCTGACTGAAATCATCGGCACGCCGCCGTTTATCAAGGCGCTGAAAGAAACGGCGCAGGCATTTGCGCTGGGCACATTTTTTGCAGTTTCTATAGGCATTCCCGTCGGTATCCTGATGGGGAAAAACAAGTTGGCTGATGAATTCCTGCTGCCGTGGGTCAACGTGTTTCTCAGCGCCCCGCTGACTGCCCTGGTTCCGGTTCTGATGGTGCTGTTCGGGTTTGGCTTGAAAGCCATTGTCATCACGACGACGCTGTTTGCAATCTGGATCATTGTTTTGAATACGCGCGCAGGCGTAAAACAAATCAACCCATCATTGGTGGAAATGGCGAATTCATTTGGCGCATCATCGTTTGCTGCGCTGACGAAGATTTATTTCTGGGCGGCGTTACCGGAAATTCTGAGCGGCGTGCGCATCGGTTTTATTCGCGCAGTTAAAGGCGTCATCATTGGCCAGCTTCTGATATCCATCGTCGGGTTTGGCGCCTTGTTCGAGCTGTATTCAGCGCAATTCCTTATGACACACTTTTGGGCCGTCTTGCTGGTGCTGTTCGCCATGGCGTTCACACTTTCTGAATTCCTCGCGCATTTGGAACGCAAGGTCGAATACTACGCATCCAAGAGATAGCCCAGACACAGATTTTTTATAAACAGGAGACCATCCATGAGTTTCGTTTTCCCCGCACCCCCCACCGCTTCGGTCGAAGTTGCTGGCACTGAGGATCGTTTTCCGGTGCGTCGCATCTATTGCATCGGGCGCAATTATCTGGCGCACAGAAAAGAAATGGGCAATGACGATCGCACCCCGCCGTTCTTTTTCCAAAAACCGGCTGATGCGTTGCTGCCGACCGGTGGCGAATTCCCGTACCCGCCCCAATCAGATAATGTGCATCACGAGATTGAGCTGGTCATCGCCATTGGCAAGGGCGGAAAAGAAATCGCAGTTGAAGATGCGCTGGACCATGTGTTTGGTTACAGCGTCGGCCTTGATATGACCCGGCGCGACCAGCAAAGCAAGGCCAAGGATGCGGGCAAACCGTGGGAAGCGGCCAAGGCGTTCGATCATTCAGCCCCCATCGCCCCGATCCGCCCGGTTAGTGAAATCGGCCACCCGGCGGCAGGGCGCATCTGGCTGAACGTCAACGGTGAAGCCCGCCAGGACAGCGATCTGGATTTGCAGATCTGGAATGTTCAGGAAGGCATCGCACATCTTTCCAAACTTTATGAAGTCATGCCCGGCGATCTCATTTATACCGGCACCCCCGATGGTGTCGGCGCGATCAAGGTTGGCGACGTGATGAGCGGCGGCATCGATGGCATTGGCGAAGTTGAGATTACGGTCGTTTAATAGCGCGGACCTCCCCTGGGAAGTTGAATACAGACTTCCACCGCGAAACCCTCGTCGTTTAATTACGGCGGGGGTTTTTTCATGATCCGTTCAGGCGCTACCACATGTTGGTCTATCCGCCCTGTTTCCACTTCACCTAGAGTGGGGGAGGGAGATGGTGCGGCTTCAAAAACCTACCGCAAGCCTCAAATTTTTCTTGATATTTCAGAATGGTCAATTACTTACGCCTTAAGTATTAAGTTTGGCTGTTATTCCGTATAATTTGCCCCTAAAGTATAAAATACCTTTCTTTAGTAGTGGGTTAACCCCATATGTTAGTAGGTGCTGAGTTTAAACTTAGTAAGTAGATGCGTATGCAAGCGGGCGTGGCCCGATAATTGGTGCGTTCATTTTTGGGAAACGGGAACAACATTATGAATTTAAACATCAGCCAGCGGCTCATGCTGGGTTTCGGAACGATGGCAGTCATTTTGGCAGTCGCTGTTGGTATGACCATCTGGAACGTATCAGCGATCGACAAGACATCAAAACGCATCGTTGACTTGCGGATGCCGACAGCTGCCGCGAGTTCCGACATGGTCAAGAACATCTACGGATCACTGGCAGCCCTTCGTGGCTACATGCTGACCGGCGCTGGGGGTTTCAAGAGCCAGCGCGCCGAAGTGTGGGCAGACATCGACACGACGGTCGCCAACATGGATGAACTTTCAAAATCATGGACCAACCCCAAGAATGTTGAAAATTTGCAGGTCTTCAAGGGCATCATTGAGGAATTCCGTATTGCCCAGAAACAGGTTGAAGACATTGCCAAAACGCCACAAGAACAACCCGCAACTTTGATCCTGACGCGGGACGCGGCCCCGCTTGCCGGCGTGATGGTGGCGAGTATTTCCAAAATGATCGACCTCGAATTACAGGGCCAGGGTGGCACCGGCGGTGACCGGGTGCAGATTCTGGGCATGATGGCCGATACCCGTGGTTCGTTCGGCCTCGGTCTGGCCAATATCCGCGCCTACCTGCTGACAGGCAATGTAAAGTTCGCCAAGAACTTTGATGGTTTGTGGGCCAAGAACACCAAACGCTTTGGCGATCTGTCGGGCCAGTTGCAAAATCTTTCCCCCGAACAACTGGCGGCTTTCAACGCGTTTGCAGAAAAGCGCGTAGATTTTGCGCCACTGCCGCCGAAAATGTTCGGTATCCGCGGATCTAACAAGTGGAACATGGCTAACTACACGCTGGTTAGCGAAGCCGCCCCGCGTGCCGGCAAGCTGATGAATATGTTGCTGGGCGAAAAGAATGCCGAAGGCGTTCGTGAAGGCGGTATGCAGCGCAACCAGCAGAATCTGCTGACCAAAGACGTCTCGCAAAATGATGTCGCCGTGGCCACACTCTTGAACACGGAATGGATTTTGCTGGCAGTGGGCCTTCTGGCAGCTGGTATGGTCAGCTTCCTGATCATCCGTTCCATTGTTGGTCCGGTTAATGGCATGACAGAAGCCATGGGCAGCCTTGCCGAAGGTCACCTGGAAACCGAAGTGCCAGCGTTGGATAAATCTGACGAAATCGGTGAAATGGCCCAGGCGGTTCAGGTGTTCAAGGACAACGCCATCCGCACCAAGGAAATGGAAGCCGAAGCCGAGAAGCAAAAGCATCAAACCGAAGAAGAAAAGAAGCAGCTGATGCGCAAAATGGCCGACGACTTCGAAGCCAGTGTCGGTGGCGTGGTGGACACAGTATCAAGCGCGTCCACCGAAATGCAGTCTTCTGCGACGGCACTGTCGGCAACCGCCGAACAGACGTCACAGCAGGCGGCAACGGTGGCGGCGGCTTCCGAAGAAGCTTCGACCAACGTGCAAACGGTGGCGTCCGCGTCCGAAGAGCTTTCCTCTTCGATCTCGGAGATTAGCCGTCAGGTGGCGCAATCCACCCAGATCGCAAGTGATGCGGTTTCTGAAGTCGATGGTGCTAATGAAAAGGTCAAGGGTCTGGCACAAGCCGCCAACAAGATCGGCGAAGTGGTGGCGCTTATCACCGACATCGCAGATCAGACCAACCTGTTGGCGCTAAACGCGACCATCGAAGCAGCACGTGCCGGTGAAGCCGGCAAGGGCTTCGCGGTGGTGGCATCCGAGGTCAAGAACCTGGCCACCCAGACGGCCAAGGCGACCGAGGAAATCTCTAGCCAGATCGGCGGCATTCAAAACGCCACCCAGGAAGCGGTTGAAGCCATCGGTTCTATCGGCAATACCATCAGCCAGATGAACGAGATCGCTTCAACA
>DAOVVL010000227.1 GCA_030637205.1 Thalassospiraceae bacterium
AAGCCCAGATGGTGGCGTTCTTAAAAGCCCATACTAATTTTGAGGTCATCAACTGGCACATCGTCTGGGAAGAAGCGCTGCCAAAGATCGCAACGCCTGAAGCCCAACGGGGGCACTACCTGCGCCTAACCCCCGCACGCCACGGCACCGACGGATTTTTTATCGCGGTGCTGGCGCGCAAATCTTGACGCCACCCGCCCATTAGCCCAGAGTCCCGTTGTTCCGAGGGGCGGCCACTTAGGTGGCCTGAGAAGCACCCTTCGAACCTGATCCGGGTGATGCCGGCGTAGGGACGGGAACGGGCAAATGCTTTCAGCCCCATCCATCCGGCATCCCGCAAAAAAACTTAGAGGAGCAGCCAGATGGCCCCCAAAGACGCGCCCCATTTTACTGTCACCACCGGACCTATTCCGGGGTCCAAAAAAGTATTTGTTGAAAGCGACGCAGACACACGCGTGCGCGTTGCGCTTCGCCAGATCGACATGGAACCGGGCTGCGGCGAGCCTGCGCTGGTGGTCTATGACTGTTCCGGCCCCTACACCGATGATGCCACTCAAACCAACATCGAAGCCGGGCTTCAAGGCGTGCGCACAAGCTGGATTGAAGGCCGGGGCGACGTTGAGCCGTACGTTGGCCGCGACGTAAAACCGGAAGACAACGGGCTCAGCGCGGGTGAAAGCTCACCCGTAACGCCGTTTGATCTGAAAGACCGTAAACCCCTTCGCGCAACCGGCGGCGCGGTTAGCCAGTTGGCTTATGCAAAACGCGGCATCGTGACGGCGGAAATGGAATATGTGGCGATCCGTGAAAACGAAGGCCGCAAAGCAGCCCTTGATAAACCACGCGACGGTGAAGACTTCGGCGCATCGGTTCCCGACCATGTAACGGGCGAGTTCGTGCGTTCAGAGATTGCGCGCGGCCGCGCGGTGCTGCCGGCCAACATCAACCACCCGGAAACTGAGCCGATGATTATCGGGCGCAACTTCCTGACCAAGATCAACGCCAACATCGGCAATTCGGCGATCACGTCATCGGTCGGTGAAGAAGTCGACAAGATGGTGTGGGCGATCCGCTGGGGTGCCGACACGGTCATGGACCTTTCCACCGGAACCGACATTCACAACATCCGCGAATGGATCATCCGCAACAGCCCCGTTCCCATCGGCACGGTGCCGATTTATCAGGCGCTTGAAAAAGTGAACGGCGTCGCCGAAGACCTCACATGGGAAGTGTTCCGCGACACGCTTATTGAGCAGGCCGAACAAGGTGTCGATTACTGGACCATTCATGCGGGCGTGCGTCTGGCGCACATTCCGCTGACCGCCAACCGCACCACCGGCATCGTTTCGCGCGGCGGATCGATCATGGCCAAGTGGTGCCTGACGTATCACAAGGAAAGTTTCCTCTACGATCACTTTGCCGACATCTGCGACATCTGCGCAGCTTACGATGTGGGGCTTTCATTGGGTGATGGCCTTCGCCCCGGATCAACCGCAGACGCCAACGACGAAGCGCAGTTTGCCGAGCTGGACACGTTGGGCGAATTGCAGACGATCGCGTTTGAAAAAGACGTGCAGACCTTCATCGAAGGCCCCGGCCACGTGGCCATGCACAAGATCAAGGAAAACATGGACCGCCAGCTTAAAGCCTGCGGCGAAGCACCTTTTTACACGCTTGGCCCGCTGGTGACCGACATCGCGCCGGGCTACGATCACATCACGTCGGCCATTGGGGCTGCCATGATCGGCTGGTACGGTTGCGCCATGCTTTGTTATGTGACGCCGAAAGAACATTTAGGGCTTCCCGGCCGCGACGACGTGAAAGTGGGCGTGGTGACCTATAAACTGGCAGCCCACGCGGCGGACCTTGCAAAAGGTCATCCGGGTGCTTCTGTTCGCGACGATGCCATGAGCCGCGCGCGGTTTGATTTTCGCTGGCGCGATCAGTTCCACATCGGGCTGGATCCGGAAACGGCACTTAAATACCACGACGAAACCCTGCCTGCCGAAGGCGCCAAGAAGGCGCATTTCTGTTCCATGTGCGGGCCGAAGTTCTGTTCCATGAAAATTTCACAGGACATTCGCGCCGACTTCCAAACCGAGGCCCAACAAGGCCAAAGCGAAGCGCAAAAGGGAATGAATGAGATGAGCGAAAAGTTCCGCGAAGGCGGCGGCGAGATTTATCACAAAACTGACGCGGCTGAGTAACCGTCTCAAACAAACAGGGGGGATAACATGGGACCGCTTACCGTCACGCCGATTTATGCTGGCCTGCTGGCGCTGATTTTTCTTGGCCTATCAACTTATGTCATCAAACAACGCTACAAATTCCGCATTGCGCTGGGCGATGGCGGCAACCGCGACATGCTGCGCGCCATTCGCGCCCAAGCCAACTTTGTCGAATATGTGCCCATCGCCCTGATCTTGCTGGTGATATTGGAGCTGAACGGCGAAGCCGCGCGTAACCTGCATGCATTGGGCGGCGCATTGGTGGCGGCACGCATCAGCCACGGGCTGGGGTTGAACGCCAAACAGCCCCAACTGCGCCAGGTCGGCGTGGGCGTGAGCTTTCTGGTGATCCTGGCGGGGGCCGTACTGGCCATTTTGGGCGCGATCTAGGTTCCAGCCGCCTTTGCACTGGAAGCCGGGCGGGCTTTGCGCTAAGTTCCGCCACCTCAAATAGCCACAGGTGGATAGCCCATGCACGAGCGCATTCTGATCATCGATTTCGGTTCCCAGGTCACGCAGTTGATCGCGCGCCGGGTCCGTGAATCGGGCATATATTCTGAAATCCACCCGTTCAACACCGTCACCGAAGCCACCATCCGCGATTTTGCGCCCAAGGGTGTGATCCTGTCGGGCGGGCCTGCCAGCGTCACCGCCACCGATACGCCGCGCGCGCCGCAAGCCCTGTTTGATATGGGCCTTCCGGTGCTGGGCATTTGTTATGGCGAACAGACCATGTGCGAACAGCTGGGCGGCAAGGTGGAAGAATCAAACCACCGCGAATTTGGCCGCGCCTTTGTCGATGTGGTTGACGATTGCGAACTGTTTCACGGCGTCTGGGATGTCGGTGCAAAAGAGCAAGTGTGGATGAGCCACGGCGACAAGATCGACGCCATCCCCGATGGCTTTCGTGCGGTCGCGACGTCCGACGGATCACCCTTTGCCGCCATCGCCAATGATGAAAAACATTTTTACGGCGTTCAGTTCCACCCCGAAGTGGTGCACACGCCCCACGGCGCAAAACTGATCGAAAACTTTACGCATAGAGTCTGCGGCTGCACCGGCGACTGGACCATGCAATCGTTCAAAGACGAAGAAATTGCCAAGGTTCGCGCCCAAGTAGGCAAGGGCCGGGTGATCTGCGGGCTTTCCGGCGGGGTCGATAGTTCGGTTGTGGCGGTGCTGCTCAACGAAGCCATTGGTGATCAGCTAACGTGCGTGTTTGTCGATACCGGCATGATGCGCAAGAACGAAGCGGACGAAGTGCTCACCATGTTCCGCGATCATTACAACATTCATCTGGTGCACCGCGATGCATCTGACCTGTTCATCGGCAAGCTCGAAGGCGTGTCGGACCCGGAAAAGAAACGCAAGATTATCGGTGCCACGTTTATTGACGTATTTGAAGAAGAAGCCGAAAAAATCGGCGGCGCGGATTTCCTGGCGCAAGGCACGCTGTACCCGGACGTGATCGAAAGCGTTTCGTTTACCGGCGGCCCCAGTGTCACCATCAAATCGCACCACAACGTGGGCGGCCTGCCCGACCGCATGAATATGCAACTGGTCGAACCGCTGCGCGAACTGTTCAAGGACGAAGTCCGTGTGCTGGGCCGTGAACTGGGCCTGCCCGAAAGCTTTGTTGGCCGCCATCCGTTTCCGGGGCCGGGCCTTGCGATCCGCCTGCCCGGCGGCATCACCGCCGAAAAACTTGAAATTTTGCGCAACGCCGATGCGATCTATCTCGAAGAGATTAAAAACGCCGGGCTTTACGATGCCATCTGGCAGGCGTTCGCCGTGTTGCTGCCGGTGCAAACCGTGGGCGTGATGGGCGATGCCAGAACATACGATTTTGTTTGTGCGGTGCGCGCGGTTACATCGACCGATGGCATGACGGCGGATT
>DAOVVL010000118.1 GCA_030637205.1 Thalassospiraceae bacterium
GATGGCCTTGCCGTACATGTCCAGAACGGCACCTTTGGCGCTGATTGCGTATGGGCTGTAGGGGGAATTTCCGGAACCATCAACACCTCAAGCGACTGCATCAAGCAAAGTGGCGTTAGCGCCGTTGCTGATCCCTATTCCGACCTCACCGTGCCGTCCTATTCAAGCTGCGACGAAACCGGCAATTACAGCCCGAGCGGCACGGTTACCAACACCGGCACCAAGGTCATTTGCGGTGATTTCTCGCTTGACGGTACAGTCGATCTGGAACCCGGCATCTATATCGTCGATTGCGGTTCGATTTCAATTAACGGCGGCGCCATCGTCACCGGCGACGATGTCACTATCATTTTAACCAAGAATCTGAATACCTGTGGTGCAAATTTTGGTTCGGTAACCATCAACGGTGGCGCTAACGTTACCCTATCGGCCGTGGACACCGATGACGACCCTTATGAAGGCGTACTTTTCTTCCAGGATCCCGCAGCCGGAAGCAGCAAGAATTTCAGCCTTAACGGCGGGTCCACGACTGAGCTTTCCGGTGCGGTTTACGTACCCAATAACGATATCGAATTTTCCGGCGGCAACGATACGGTTCCCAGCGGTTGTTTGATGCTGGTTGCACAAAAGGTATCGTTCAGCGGTACTGCCGATATTGAAAATGATTGTGACATGTACGGCGGCAACCCCATTAACTATGGTGCGGTGCCGGGCCTGGTTGAATAGTGATATTATGACAAAAAGAACCAACACATTGTTATGTGCCATACAACAAATCACACGGCGTTTCGTTCGTTGTGATCGCGGTGTCAGTGCCGTTGAAATGGCGCTGATTTCACCCGTTCTGTTGATCGTGTTTTTAGGATTGATGGATTACGGCATCGCCGTGTTTGACAAGATGGAACTCAACAGTTCCGTGCGCTCGGGTTCGCAGCACGCACTGATCAACAGCGCCAGCCTGACCGCCATCCAGACCACGGTCATCGGTTCATCCAATCTGGGCCTCACGACTTCCGATGTCACCGTAACGTCAACATGTGAATGCAGCGATGGAAGTTCGGTTTCGTGCGCCGGTGTATGTGCATCAGACAATATTCGCCAATACATCACCATCACGGCAGCGTACTCTTATGTGCCGATCTTCTTGCCGGGCAACCTCAATCTCAGCAGCACCAGTATCATTCGGGTGCAGTAACGGAGTATCTTGGAAGAATGTTGTGCAAGCTAACCGCAATGACATTTAAACGTCGCAAAGCCCTTTGCGATGATCGTGGGGTTGCGGCCGTTGAGTTCGCGCTGGTGGCGCCGTTTTTCCTGATGATGGTTCTGGGGCTGATCGATTTTGGCCGCATGTTCTGGGTTAAAAGCACAATGCAGTTTGTTGTTGAACAATCCGCGCGCCACGCCATGGTCAATCCGGCAATTACCACCACCCTTTTGGAAGACTATGCCGATACCCAAAGTGCCAATATTGGTTTAACCAACGCAACGTTCATCGCCACAAGCAGCTCAAGTGGCGGGATCAATTATATGTCTATCCGCGGTTCCTATACGTTTACGTTCATAACCCCGCTGATTACGTCAACCGGCGTCGACCTGGCTGCGCTTTCCAAAACGCCGGTGAGTTAGTCAGCGAGCGCCCGCGTTTGTTATCCAGTCCAACCCTGCTTCTGTATTAGATTTCGGGCGGTACTCACAACCGACCCAGCCGTCAAATCCCATTTCATCAATGAGCTGAAACGCCGGTTTGAAATCCGTTTCGCCGCTACCCGGTTCATGGCGGCCCGGCGCGCCCGCCACCTGAAAATGACGAATGATTTTTTGATGCCGGGTAATCACGGCCAAAAGGTCCAGCCCCTGCATGGCACCGTGATACAAATCAAACTGCATGAACACGTTTTCAAGGTTGTGGCTTTCAATGAACCCTGCCACTTCATCGGGCGTACGCATCAGGTAGCCCGGAACGTCCTTAGGGTTGATCGGTTCCACCATCACCTCAATGCCAAATTCACCCAGATGTGATGCGGCTGTTTTCAGGTTTTGTGCGTACGTTTCCAGATACAGATCTGATGCTTCACCGCCCGGCCCGCCCGGAACGATGCCGGAAAGCACATGCAGCCGTGCGCAGCCCAGCGCGCGCGCATATTCGGCTGCTTTACCGATGCCATCACTGAATTCTGCTTCGCGGCCGGGCAAACACCCGATGCCGCGCTCGCCCCCATCCCAGTCGCCGGGCGGGGCATTAAACAGCGCAACCTCAACCCCCGCATCCAGCGCCAGACTTTTAAGGTTTTGCGCGTCATGGTCATAGGGGAACAGGAATTCGACCCCGCGAAACCCGGCACGCGCCGCGGCACCAAAGCGTTCCGCAAAGGGAAGTTCGGTAAACAAAAAGCTGAGGTTGGCGGCAAATTTGGGCATGTGATGGATTTGAAGCCTAAATCTGCGCCTGTGACAAGCCCAGATATACCCGCGTTTTGCTTGTGGTTGCACCAAATCGCGCCAAAGCATAGGTTAGGGCCAAGAATGACCCCACACACAGGAACAACATAACCAACCATGACCACGGACCTGATCCAGAAATACGACCTGCGGGTGCCCCGCTATACCAGCTATCCCACCTCGCCCCATTTCAACGACACGGTCGATGGTGCGACCTATAAAGGCTGGCTGGGTGAACTTGATCCCAAAACCGAGCTGTCGCTGTATTTCCATATTCCGTTTTGTGACGAGATGTGCTGGTTCTGCGGCTGTTATACCAAGATCGTCAAACGCTACGAGCCGGTCAAAGATTACCTCGACGCCCTGCTCACCGAGGTCGATCTGGTTGCCGACGCCCTGCCAACGCGCATGACCGCCAAGCACCTGCACTGGGGCGGCGGATCGCCGACCATGCTCAAGGGTGAAGACTGGATGGCGATCATGGACAAACTCAGATCAAGATTTGATTTAGCCGATGATGCCGAAATCGCGGTCGAGCTGGACCCGCGCACCGCCACCGAAGAATACATCGCGCAGCTTGAAAAGGCCGGGGTCAACCGCGCATCCATCGGTGTGCAGTCGTACGAACCCAAAGTGCAGGAAGCCATCAACCGCATCCAGCCTTATGAAACCACGAAAGAAGTCATCGGCTGGTTGCGCGCCCATTCCATCACGCGCATCAACATGGATTTGATGTATGGCCTGCCGCACCAGACGCTGGAAGAAATGGACGACATGGTCGACAAGACCGTGGCCCTGCAACCTAACCGCATTGCCCTGTTTGGTTACGCCCACGTGCCGTGGATGAAATCGCACCAGAAGATGATTCACGAAGAAGACCTGCCCGACGCACAAGCGCGCTGGGACCAGTTTACCCGCACCACCGATCGTCTGGTGGAACAGGGATACGTGAAGGTCGGCTTTGATCACTTTGCGCATCCGGATGATCCGATGGCGCAAGCGGTCGAGAATAAAGAACTGCACCGAAACTTTCAGGGCTACACTACTGATACCGCGCCCGCCATGTTGGCGTTTGGCGCATCGGCCATCGGCTATCTTCCGCAAGGCTACGTGCAAAACCACCTGCCGTTGAAAGCATATTCACAGGCCGTTTATTCCGGCGTGCTGCCCACAGCCAAGGGCATTGCCATTGATGACAACGACCGCACCCGGCGCGAAGTTATTGAACGCATCATGTGCGATCTCAACGTCGATCTGTCATCTGCCGCAGAGGAATTCGGCGGCGACCGCGCAGCACTTGAAAAAGATATTGAAAAGCTGTTGCCATTGGTCGAAGACGGCATCTGTGAAATTGATGGCGACCGGGTACGCGTTCTGGAACAGGGCCGCCCGTTTATCCGTCTGGTGGCCAGTGCCTTTGATGATTATCTGGGATCAGGTGAAGGCCGTCATTCCCGCGCCGTTTAGTCCAGCTTCAGGCGCTTTCTGATTTCCGCCGCAATATCGTCCGCCGCGTTCAGTGGCGGGTGCGTCCAGTCGCTTAAAGTTTGCGCATGGTCAAACGGTTTGGCGATCCCGTCGGCATACAAATTTTTATGCAACAGGGCGTGTTTGTGCGCGGTCAGTTTTCTCGGCGCATAAATATAAAGCGGCTTTGTCGTGCCCGCCGCTTCGCAGCACATGGAGACACTGTCGCCCGTCACAATGATATGATCGCTCAGTGCCAAAAAAGCCGCATACGGATTGTCGCCTTCGTCGCCCCAGCTGTAGGCAAACTGGGGAACGCCGTGAACGGCGCTTAACAATGCAGCCGTTGCAATTTCAGACGTTCTGGCGCTGGTGCTGACCAGCAACGCGCCGCCAACGTCGCGCACCAGCTGGGCTGCATGTGAACCCAGTTCGGCGGCCATTTCAGGCGTGAAGGCCTTGCGCCGGGTGTCGCCCCCCACCAGCAAGCCGACCCAGGGTTTGGGCAGGTGGTCGAACTTGCCCGCCCATTGGGACGCCGCCAGTGCCAAGGCCTGTGGCGTCATGCCATGGGGCGCGCCGATAATCTCGAACCGGTTATCCGCAGGCGTCATGGTGTCGTGGTGCGGCACACAGATTAAATCGAAATCATCTTCGCCGCTGGCACCGGGATACATGATCTGTACCAGCTTGGTGCGCCCCTTGTTCAGTTCCTTGATCTTGCGCGCCACCGGTGCGGTGCGCCGGCCCGCCGCAATGACCAGATCGGGCCAAGGTGCGGCAAGGTTCACCCGCGACTTTTGCTGCACGGCGCTGAACGATGCCATCAGCATGTAATTGGGCAGCGCCGCCGCGGCGGTGTAATCCAGTTCCTTGATCTCGAACGGAAAACCAAGCGCCCGGCCCACGCCCAGCGCCTGAGCGCGCGATCCGGGATGATCGTCAACCAGCAACCACACAGATGGCGCGCTCATGGCGAAACCTCAGGGTTCAGGTGAGGTTTCAGATCATCCAGCGTCAAGCGGGTGGAAATGATGTTGGCGTCATATTTCAATTCGATCACGGCTGGCTTGTTCGCCGCCACCGCACCTTCAAAGGCTGGCAAAAACTGGTCCGTCGTTTCTACCGTTTCGCCAAACGCACCGTGGGCGCGCGCAAGTTCTGCAAAATCGGGATTGACCAGATCGGTCGCAATCACGCGGCCGGGAAAGTTGCGTTCCTGATGCATGCGAATGGTGCCGTAAATCTGGTTGTTGAAAACCAGAATGATGACGCCCAGATCATGTGCAATGGCGGTCGCCAGTTCGTTGCCGGTCATGCCAAAGCCGCCGTCGCCGACAAAGGCCACCACTTGGGCTGCCGGCCTTGCGACCTTGGCCGCCAACGCGGCGGGCACCGCATAACCCATGGCACCACTTGTTGGGCCTAACAAACGCCGTTCACCGCCGAAACTTAAAAATCGTTGCGCCCAGCCGGAATAGTTTCCGGCGTCTACCGTGCAAATTGCGTCGGGCGCCAGATGTTCATCGAGCGTGCGCATGATATGGCCCAGTTGCAACGGGCCGGGAATATCCGTGGGCGTGCGCCACGTTTCATAATCAGATCGCGCGGTGCTGCGTTCGTTCGCCCAGCGCACCGATGGCGAAAGTTTAGCAGCCACGCGGGCAAAATTTTCAGGCGTGGCTTCAATGCCCAGCGCCGGGGTAAAGACCTTGCCCAGTTCATCTGCGTTTGCATGCACATGCACCAGTGCATCGCTGGGCTGGTGCGGGTCCAAAAGCGTATATCCCTGCGAAGTCATTTCACCGATGCGCGCGCCCACTACCAGAAAAAGATCGCTGGCTTTTGCGCGTTCCAGCAGCGCCGGGTTCGGCGCAATGCCCATTTCACCCACGAAACACGGATGGCGGTTATCAAAAATATCGATGCGGCGAAACGACGTGCAGACCGGCAGATCAAAATTCTTGGCAAAAGCCTGAATGTCTTTTCTGGCATCAACCGTCCAACCGCTGCCGCCCAGCATCATCAGGGGGCGCTCTGCTTCACCAAGCCTGTGGTGCAGGCGTTCCATTTCACCGCTTAAATCCCTGGGTAAACCTGAGGTCGAAACTTTTGTTTTTGCGGGCGTCGGGATTTCCAGTTGAACGTTCACGCCCAGCAAATCTTCGGGCAGCGCCACCACCACCGGGCCGGGTCGGCCACTGATGGCTTCCTGAAATGCCCATTCGATGATGCTGGCAGCATCCTCGGCGCGTTCAAGCTGGCGCACGGCCTTGGCCAGCGGTTTGAACATGATTTCATAATCAACTTCCTGAAACGCCTCGCGGCCCATATCGCGCGTAGCCACCTGGCCCACCAGCAAAACCATGGGCGTTGAATCCTGAAACGCCGTATGCACACCGATGGCCGCATTACACGCACCGGGGCCGCGCGTCACCATGCACAAGCCTGCCTTACCGGTCAGCTTGCCATAGGCTTCGGCCATGTTGGATGCGCCGTGTTCGTGGCGGCATGTGATGACGCGGATGGTTCCTGAGTGGTCATACAGGCCATCCAACACCCCCAGATAGCTTTCGCCGGGCACACAAAAGGCCACCTCAACCCCCTGGGCAGCCAGGGAATCGGCGATGATTTTTCCAACCGTTGCGTTACGTCCA
>DAOVVL010000076.1 GCA_030637205.1 Thalassospiraceae bacterium
CGGTAAATGAACCTTGAAACATGTGACTTACTCCTAGAATTATCGGCGCAATGCTTGAATTCAAGCACCGGAACCCGGACATTACCCTTTAACGTGGCCGCCCGTAAAGCATGGGTTCGAGCGGGTGGCGCGCGGCGCGCCTCGCGCATGGCAAGCGACAGGCCCGGTGGGGGGAAACTTGTGGTCACGGCTGCAAAACAGTAGGTTTTGGAGGTTAAGAGAGGGTCAATGAACATCCCCACGAACCAGGCGCCCAACCCCTGCTCGCGTCCCCGGCGCATGTGGACGCGCACCCTAGTTCTGGGCGCTTTACTGGGATTTGGCGCCATCGTCATGGCCCCGGCCCTGGCCGCCACCCGCGCGCTGCCGGTGCCGGTCTTGAAGCCCACGCCGCCCAGCGCCACGTCTAACAAAACCCAAGCCCAAAGCACCAGCCAGTTACTCACGCCCCAGGACCGCGAGCGCGCCAAATCGGCCTTCAAATGGCTGGAAAAAAGCAAGTGGAAGGAAAGCCGCAAGTTCATCCGCCAGATCAAGGATCCTTTGGTGAAAGATCTTCTCGATTGGCACTATATACGCCAGCGCGGCACCCCCGCCGGATTTGAAGATGTGACCCGCATGTTGAACGCGCGCCCCGACTGGCCATCGCGCCAACAGCTTTTGCGCCACGCCGAAGAAACCATGCCCGCCATTTGGACGCCCGAACAGGTGCTGGCATTTATTGCAGACACCGGCGGCCCGGCATCGACCATGGGCCAGGTGCGCAACAGTGAAGCGTTGTTGAAATCAGGTTTTGACGAAGCCGCCACACTTGCCCTTCAGGCCATCTGGGTCACGGGCAACTTCACCAAATCTCAGGAAAAAGCATTTTACCGCCGTCACAAAAAACGCCTGACCAAGGAAAGCCATCTGCAACGGCTCGACCGCCTGATCTGGGCCGGGCGCACGTGGCCGGCCAAGCGCCAGTATTGGCGCGTTAGCAAAGACCAGCGCAAACTGGCCATTGCGCGCATCTGGCTGATGAAACGCGAAGGCAATGTCGATACCGCGATCAAGGAAGTTCCCAGCGAGCTTAAAAACGATGACCGCCTGATTTACGAACGCCTGCGCTGGCGACGGCGCAAGGGGCGGCTTGATGGCTGCATTGAATTGTTGGATCAACTGCACGTTTTGGCGCCGCATTTTATTGCGCATCCTGAAAAATGGTGGATCGAACGCGCCTATCTGGCGCGGCTCGCATTACAAAAAGGCCGCATTGAAGATGCCTACAAGATTGTCTCGCGCCATGGTTTGCCGCCTGCAAGTGCCGCCGAATTTTCCGAAGCCGAATGGATGGCGGGCTGGATACAGTTAAGCTTCTTAGGCGATCCCAAAAAAGCCTACGGCCACTTTCAAAATATGCTGAACGTGGTGCGCTATCCCGTCAGCGTTGCGCGCGGTGCCTATTGGAGCGCACGCGCATCTGAGCAAGCAGGCGATAGCGGCTCGGCGGCCAAATGGTATGGCCAGGCGGCCCAACACCTGACCACCTATTACGGGCAGTTGGCCGCACAAAACCTCAACGAAGATAAACAAACCCAACCCCAGCCGCTGACCCAGGCCCCGGTCATCAGCACCGATATTCGCATTAAGCTGAATGCCCACCCCTTAACGCAAGCGGTGCTGGCGTTGCACGAACTGGGCGAACAAAAACGCATGCGCCCGTTTATTCTGGCACTGGCCGATATGTATAGCGAAGACGGCTGGAAGCGCGCCGTATCAAGGCTGGCCAGAAACATCGGGCGCGTCGATCTCAGCCTTTCGATTGCCAAAAAAGAACACCGCCAAGGCGCCCTGTTGACCGATGCCGCCTACCCCGAAGTTAACCTTCCCAAACCGCGTAACGGCGCGAAAATTGAAACGCCGCTGGTGCTGGCGATGATCCGTCAGGAAAGTGCCTTTTATCCCGGTGCCAAAAGCCACGCCAACGCGCGCGGCCTGATGCAGATCATGCCGGCGACGGCGAAAAAGGTTGCGCGGTCTGTGAACCTGAGCTATTCGCGCGACAGACTAATTGACGATCCATCATACAACATGGTGATCGGGCAAAACTATATGGCGTCATTGATCCGCAACTATAAAGGCTCATACGTGTTGGCGCTTTCGGCTTATAACGCCGGACCCGGGCGCGCCAGCCGATGGATGCGCCAAAACGGCGATCCCAGAAAAGCCGACGTCGACATCGTCAACTGGGTGGAAATGATCCCCATTCGCGAAACCCGCGACTATGTTCAACGGGTGATCGGAAACCTCAAGGTCTATCGCCGCCAGATGGGCGATGCCAGCCATGCCCTGCAAATTGAAACCGCATCACGCAAACCATGAGAACCGTTGAATATGCGCGTCAGCTTTAGCGAAACAGACATCCCCCTTCCCGTCTATGCAGACATTATCTCTGCGGCCAAGCGCCTGAAGGGCAAAGCGCGGCGCACTCCGCTGTTGGAAAGCAAGCTTTTGAACGATCAACTGGGTGGGCGCTTGCTAATCAAGCCCGAATGTTTGCAGCTGGGCGGCGCGTTCAAGTTTCGCGGCGCCTATAACGCCATCGAACAACTGGTCCAGCACGGCGCCAGCGGAGTGGCTGCATATTCCAGCGGCAATCACGCCCAGGGCGTGGCGCTGGCGGCGTCCATGTTGGGCGTCGAGGCCGTGATCGTCATGCCCAAGGATGCGCCCAAGGCAAAGATTGAAAATACCCGTGGGTTTGGCGCCGAAGTGGTTTTGTATGATCGTTATTTTGAGGTACGCGAGGAGATCGGTGAAAAAATTGCCACTGAACGCGGCCTTGAACTGGTGCGCCCGTACGACAATGCAGACGTCATCGCCGGCCAAGGCACGGTGGGGCTGGAAATCATTGAAGACGTAAAAGAAATGGGCTTGGCGCTGGACGCCGTGGTGGCGCCGGTGGGCGGTGGCGGGCTGGTCGCGGGAATGGCACTGGCGATGGGCAAACTTTCACCCAGGACACAAATCTGGGGCGTTGAACCACAGGGTTTTGATGATACCCGCCTATCCATCAAATCCGGTGCGCGGATGCCTCATGGTGAAGGTGAAAGTTCAATTTGTGACTCACTTCTGGCAAATATCCCCGGTGAACTGACGTTCGCGCTTAACCACGAACTGTTACACGATATCGTCACTGTTAGCGATCAAGAAGTGCTTCACGCCATGCATCACGCGTTTCATTATTTAAAGGTGGTCTCAGAACCCGGCGGCGCAACCGCACTGGCTGCGGTGTTGGCGGGTAAGGTTCAATTAAAGGGAAAAACCGTTTGCGCCGTAATTTCCGGCGGCAATGTAGACGGGGAAATATTCAAACGCGCACTTGAAAGCAGTTGATTGAATATCAAAAAGTCAGGTCGCAGCGTAGCCCTTAGCCATCAAAAAAGACTTGAATTCGACATCCGCCTTGATGGCGTCATCAAATAACAAGGAAATCATTTCCGACTGCAGGGTACATTTTTGCTTGTCGTCTTTTTGCAAGTCGTGCGTTGCTGAAATATATTTAGCAGCCCGGCCGCGCAATTGATCATGGAATTCCTTGTGGCGCTCTGCCTCGGGGAAACCAACATCAAGCAAAATTTGTTCTTCATTTTCAAAATGCTTGACCACCAAATCAAAAAACAACCTGATTTGCGTTTCAGCGGTTTCGTAATCGCCTTGTTCAATGCTTTCTGAAAAATGATTCAAGATGTTAATCAACTGGCGATGTTCATAATCAACCGTTGGATGCCCGGTTAACAATGAATTGGGCAGGCTTAAGGGGTTTTCACCTTTGACCGGGGAAACGTTGTTGGTGATTTCCTGATCGTGCATCCAGCGTCCCAGTTTTCTGGAAACGCCAGCTAAATCCGGATCAGAATTCATAACCGCCAGCGAAAACAGGCGGCCATGCATATGTGACGCACAGCAAATGCGTTTATCGGGCTGGCTTTCACACGCCGCATCATCACAAATGCCGATCTCTTCCTGATAGGCATTCCATAAATTCAGGGCTTCATCAAATGAATTTGATTGAATGGCGTCAATGACTTTTTGTTCGTCCGAGTTCAAGTCTGGCATGGCGCTTACCCTGTAAATCGAACTGATGATAGCACAATTACACGAATAAATAAGACCCCCTGAATGTCAGGGGGCCTTATTTAATTGATTTAACAAGCTCAGTTGCGCTTAGGTTGCTCGGACTGTCTTTTTATCAACCGGGGGTGTTACCGGTTTGACCGCGCCCGCGTTAGCGGCGGTTGTTGCCTGGGCTGTCGGGGCTGTCGCTTTTACCTGTGCAGAAGCTTGGGCCGCTGATTGTGCAGAAGGTTGGCCAGTCTTGTTGACCACCAGGTTTACACGCTCATCCGAAACTGCCGGAGCCGGTTCGTTCATGCGTGTGATGTGGCCTTCGATGAATGCGCCTTCATCAATAGAAAGGTTTTCATGCAAGACATCGCCAACCACATGCGCGGTCTTGGCCAGATGTACAGTCTTGGCCTTGATCGTTCCGTAGACACTGCCGTGGATGCGAATGGTATTGGCAAAAATTTCACCGGTAATCTTGGCGCTTGTACCGACTAACAAAACATTGCTTTTGATGTCGCCGATAACTTCGCCATCAATTTGGACTTCGCCTTCACTGACGATATCGCCGGTGACGACCAGGTCGGCACTCATGATCGAGGGCACGGACGGTTTTACCACCGGGGTGCCATCGGCATTGTTTTGCGAATTTCCCTTTTTACTCTTGGAAAACATAACGACCTGCCTTGATAAATTTCAATGGGCTGATGCCCTTATCGCGAAACAGCACTTCGTAGTGAAGGTGCCTGCCGGTGCTGCGTCCGGTGCTGCCAATTAATGCCAGTTTATCGCCAAAAGCGACGTCTTGTCCCTTTTTTACCAGAATCTTGCTCAAATGACCATATCTGGTCCTGATTCCGGCCCCGTGGTCGACTTCAACCAGTTTGCCAAAATTACCCTTCCAGCCTGCAAAAATGACCTTCCCCGGTGCGGTGGCATAGGCCGGCGCGCGAGGCGTGCTGCCCATATCAAGCCCGTAATGCATGCTCCACTTCCGGTTCACCGGATCGCGGCGCTTGCCAAAGGTGGACGTGATGTAATACGCGCTGAGCGGCGGGGCCATCGGCATTTTGCGCAATACAGACTGAAGCGATTCAGAATACGACAGGCGATTTTCAAGATTGTTCAGCTTGGTCGTCAAACGTCCCGCCGGGCGACCATCGGGTTTGATTTCGATAAACGGCCCGCCCTGACCTGCAATCAGGCCGTCGTCGCCCGCCATCAAGTCGTTGACATCCAGTCCGGCAATTTCGATCAGGCGTTCCATATTGGAAATCTGGCCTTCGGTCTGTTGCGCCAGACGGTCAACCGTGTTGTTTTCTTTTTCTTCGAGATTGACCAGCTTGTTTTCAAGCACCTTGATATCGCGGCGCATCTGGGTGCTTTCCAGCATCGCTGAATTGCGTTCGGTCAAAGCCGCCTGAAGGTCGGACTCGATGGAATTCAGGTCATCCTTGATGGAAAAATTCTTCTGTGCCAACGACTGTACCTTGTGTTCCACATCGGAAAGCTTGCTTTCCATGGCGGTGCGCGTCGATTCAACTTCAGCACGGGCCTGGCGCGAATTTTTTAAAGAAGCCAGACCTTCCTGCAATTTGCTGTTTTGGCCAGCAAGCGACAGCATCATGGTGTGGTTTTCTTCAAGGTCGCGAAGAATGCCGGAAAACTTTTTCTGATAATCTGCGACTTCGCTAAGCAGGCTGCGATAGGCAACACGAACGTCCGCGATTTGGGTATCCTTGGCGACCAGTTCGCGTTCGTGCAACATCACGCTGATGGACGAAAACGTCACCCACGACACAACCGCAAGACTGACCAGCGCCACCCCACCCTGAAAACGATGGGTCAGGTTCAGGCACTTGATGTTGCCTTCAGAACGAAAAACGATTTGGCGGAAAGGAAACAGCACGCGCAGCCGTTCGTCGACATGCGCGATTGTCTGCTTGATGGCTTCTGAATTCCCCACTTTACGCATCCTTGACCGATCTCTCCCATTTCGCGCATTTTTTGCGCCGGCAGCACCTTTTTTGGCTGCCACGTTTTTGTTATATCATCTGGAACCACGGGAATCTGTAACACAAATCACAGTGCAACCACCATGTTGGCATCACAAATTGGGGATAACCGGGCCCATCAACAGCACTTCCCTTTGATTTCAACGCCCTGAACGCCTTGTATCTACCAATTTTTTATAAAAGGCGCTTTTGTCCTGCAGGTCGCACTAAGGGACTGATTTAGAGCCAAAAAGTAGCCTCTCAGGGGTGCCCACGCAAGTCAATTTCAGGTGATGACGCTTTGGTCGTTCACAGAAGCTGTCCGTGGCGTTATGATTGGCGTCGAAGTCATTGGATCACAACAATAATTCCGGTTGAGTACGCATGAATGCACGCCCTTCACTAGCTGATCCCGCCATCATCGCCGCCACATGGTTTGGCGCGGGCTACCTGCCCAAGGCCCCCGGTACCTGGGGGTCGCTGGCGGCTTTGCCGTTTGCCTGGGGGCTGGTGGCGTGGGGCGGGCCTGAAGCACTGGCTTTGGCGATTTTGGCCATTTTCGGGCTGGGGCTGTGGAGCGCGGGCGTTTTCATGGCCAAATCCGGCTCCCACGACCCCGGCGCCATCGTGATTGACGAAGTCGCAGGCCAGTGGATCGTATTGTTGGTAGCCCCGCTCGATCCGCTCAGTTACGCAGCCGCATTTGCCCTGTTTCGCGGCTTTGACGTGTTCAAACCGTGGCCGATTTCGTGGGCCGATCGCAACATCGACGGCGCCATGGGCGTGATGGTCGATGATGTTCTGGCCGGCATCGCCGGCGCAGCTGTTTTGTATGGGGTGCTTTGGTGGCTGGGGGGTAGCGCAATATGAGCAGGTTTGAGGAAATTCTCATCATCATGGCCGAAGACCTGATTGCAGGGTGCCGCGAACGTGGCCTCAAGCTGGCAGTGGCGGAATCGTGCACCGGGGGCTTGGTCGCGGCCTGCATTACTTCTGTTTCGGGCGCGTCTGATGTTTTTGACCGTGGCTTCGTGACGTATTCCAACGCCGCCAAGGTCGACATGCTGGGCGTGGGCGAAGACATTATCGCGCGCCACGGTGCGGTCAGCGAAGAAGTTGCCCGCGCCATGGCCGAAGGTGCAATTGAAAATTCAGATGCGGACCTCTCTTTAAGCATCACCGGTATCGCCGGACCGGAAGGTGGCAGCGACGACAAACCTGTGGGTTTGGTGCACATCGCGGTGGCGCGCACGGGCTTTGAGACTTTGCATGAACGCCACGTTTTCAAAGGCGACCGTGAACGGGTGCGCGTGCAGGCCGTGGAAAGCGGGTTAAGACTGCTCAACCAGGTGGCAGGGAATTAAGGCCCGTAAAGTTTTTCAGCGCGGGTCTTGAACGCATTGATCATCATGCGGGTCGCTTTTTCAAACATCTTGCCGATCATGCCTTCGAGCAAGCGTGATTTGAATTCAAAATCAATTTCAAATTCCACATTGACGCCGCCTTCAGCCGGAGTAAAACGCCAATCTGTAACCAGACGTTTAAAGGGGCCGTGAGAGTCCACCACATGGATGTGGCCGATCCGGTTGTCGCCGGGATGCTCAAACGTAATGTGGCTGGTATATCTTTCGCGAAAGGCCTTGAAACCGATGGCCATGTCGGCGGACATTTCCCCTGCCCCGTCTTCGCCTTGCCCAGAACTTTCGGTTTTTGAATTGATGCGCGTGGCAATACACCACGGAAGAAACTCAGGGTACTTATCAACCTCAATGACAAGGTCGAACATTTGCTGTGGCGTGAAAGCC
>DAOVVL010000343.1 GCA_030637205.1 Thalassospiraceae bacterium
CAGGGTTTCGTCGATATGAAGGGTTACACCATTCATTTTAGTGTCAGTCATGACTCTCTCCTTTTCGATCAAGTCAGGCCAATCAATTCAGGCGTAACCCGTTTGGCGAGCCGCCCAACAGGGCATAAGTATACAACTATTCGGCGATTTTGGCTTTGGGTTTCGGCTTTTGGTTTTGCCCCGCCAAATCCCCATTTCTGCGCCGCTCGCGCCTTTATGCTAGGATCAGGCCATGTCCGACGAACAAAACGAGCCAAAAAACGACGCGTCTTTTGGCACCGCTAATACCGGTGGCGGTAGCGGCGACGATAGCCCTGAGCCGGGCGCCAATGTGCCAACCCCGGCCCCAACCCCTGCAACCGACCTCGCAAATTTCTTCACCACCCAGCGCATCGTCTATGGCCTGTATGCGTTGAGCTTTCTGGTCGGCCCCGCGGCCATCGCAGGCTTGATCGTGGCCTATCTGGTGCGCAATGACGCCGCCCCGTGGCTGCAAACCCATTACACTTACCTGATCCGCACGTTCTGGATTTCGCTGGTGTATTTTGTGATCGCGCTCACATCCATCCTGATCTTCGTGGCGCCCGTATTGCTGATGGCGGTCGTGATCTGGTTTTTGCTGCGCGTGGTGCTGGGCTGGATGAAAATGGAAAAGGGCGAGCCCATCGCCAACCCCGAAAGCTGGTGGCTGGGGAAATAAGCTTTAGGCGCGCTTTCGCGGCGGGTAATAGAAATACGTCACCACGACAACTGCAGCGAACCCCAAGTACACCATCGTAAACACCCAGCCCGGCCACGAATAGTAAAGCAAACGTTCCAGCCAGTGCTGGATAAAGCCGCCGGCGTAAGCCCCTTCACCTGCACGTTGGCGCAGTTCATATTCCCACGTGGTCAGCGGGCACAGGAACCCAATCCCGTCGATCACGGTAATGAACGCGATGGCGCCCAGATGCGTGCGGCGCAAAACCACGTTTCGCGTCCAGCGCCACCCGCTCACCCATCCCGCCAGCACCGCCAGCTGCACACCCACCACAAACAACACCACCAACGCATGGCTGACGCCTACGGCGTCTGCTGCCAGGCTGTAAACCCAAGCATCAAAGACGGGATCAGTCATCTGGTTTGCGTCCCTGTTACATGTTGCTTTGCTGATTAATGGCGGCTTGCCCGGCTGTGTTAGAATGGCTAAAAATTCTTAAACCAACATTGCCCGTTAATCATCGCGTTAATCATATAGGCCACCAAAGCCCATGCACACCCTTCCTTCCATCGGCGCATCCGCGTTCGAATTCCAGATGTGGGCCACGTTCGCCATCATCGCGGGCGCGTTTGCGTTATATGCGTGGGAACGCTTTTCCATCGAGGTCACTTCGCTGGGGGTGTTGTGCGTGTTGATGGTGTTCTTTCACTTCTTCCCGGTGATGACCGATATTGGCGTGCCCAACAACCTGTCGCCTGAAGTCCTGCTATCGGGCTTTGCCAACTCGGCGCTGATCACCGTGCTGGCGTTGCTGGTGATCGGCCAGGGCATGGTGCGAACGGGCGTACTGGATGTGGTGGCGCGTTTTATTCTGGGCAGCTGCGGCGCGCGCCAGTGGCTTGCGGTGATGGCGGTGCTGATTACGGTGTTGGTGGTCAGCGGATTCCTCAACAACATTCCCGTGGTGGTGATCTTCATTCCCATCATGCAGGCCATGGCCGAACGTTTCGATTGGCCCGCCAGCCGTTTGATGATGCCGCTTTCGTTTGCCGCTATTTTAGGCGGCATGACGACGCTGATCGGTTCCGGTTCCAACCTTTTGGTGAACTCGGCGCTGATCGGTATGGGCGAGACGCCGTTTTCGTTTTTTGATTTCACCGTGCCGGGGTTGGTGCTGGCGATCACAGGCCTGTTTTATCTGCTGGTCATCGCGCCGTGGTTGTTGCCCAAGCGCGAAGGCATGGCCGAAACACTGGCCGGGCGCACTCCGGCAGGTGCTGGTCGCCAATACATTGCGCAAGTCACCATCGGGGAAAGCTCAAAACTGATCGGCGAAAAATCCCGGGCCGGAATTTTTACCGGCCTCACACCCATGACGCTGCGCATGGTGCAACGCGGCGAAGATGCGATCCTGCCGCCGTTTGAAGACTACGACGTTCGTGCAGGCGATATTTTGGTGGTGGCTGCAACGCGTAAAGAGTTAGCCGAGGCCCTGACCCATGACCCCGAAGGCCTGTACCCCGATCTGGAAGGCGCCGCCGGGGGCGAAGTACCGCATCCCGGTTTTCATATCCCGCCGGATGTGGACGATGATGACGAGGGAAGTGAAACCCCGTGGCATGGTGGCGAACGTGTGCTGGCCGAAGCCATGGTGCCGCCCGCTTCAAGGCTGATCGGCCAGACCCTGCCGCAAATCGGCTTTCGTTATAAAACCCACTGCATCGTGCTGGGCGTGCAGCGCCGATCGCGCATGATCCGCGCGCGGCTCACCGATATTCGTTTACAGGCCGGCGACGTGCTTTTGCTACAAGGATCACCCGAAGCAGTGCAGGAATTGCGCCTTAACCCGGACGTGGTGCTGA
>DAOVVL010000045.1 GCA_030637205.1 Thalassospiraceae bacterium
CATTAACAGCTCGAATTGTTTGTTGTCACACATCGAACGTGTTGTACAGTGGGCCGGGGTGCCAACATAAATCAGGTGGGAAATGAGCGCCATGATGGCCATTTCAAAAATCAAGACCCAGGTTCCAGATTGCGTGATGAGCGATTTAAATGTGGAACAGATGGACGGCCTTGAGTTTTGCAAGGAACTCAGAACCATCAACCCCCAGACGCTTGCGCAACAAATCACCGATATCATCATTAACAAGGCGGAAAATGGTTCTTCCAATGGCGCCGCTGCTCCAATAATTGTGGCTTTCTGATAAAAGCAATTCCGACTGAGCAAAAGGGATGGCATGTCGAACTTAAAAAAAATTAAAGTCACAACGGGCGTGTATTGGGTCGAAGCTCCCGATGCGGGACTTTTCATTCTGTGCGGTGCACCTGCGGACGTGGTTAAGCATTTAATGCGCCGCGGCCTGATTGTTGATGTCGAGGAAAAAGGCGTCACCTTTGAAAGCGGCCCCAATGCCATTTTGCTTTCCGACGTTATGCTTCAGGGCGGCGACTTATCAAACCTCAGTGAATTTCCGGTCCTGCAAATGCTTTACCGCCAGGGCATGATTATTCCGGGTCACCCCAACAATTCCGGCATCAAGCCGTTGATTATGGGTGATGCGAAACAGGTTAAAGCCCAGATGGAATATATCTATCGTGGCAACTATGGCCTGATTTCCGAAGAAGAGATCATTGAAACCGGCGTCAGTCCTGAAAGAGCCAAAGAACTGATGCGGCTGAAATTAAAGTTTGCCTTTGGCCAAATATCCGATCCAAAAAACCTTTTGGACACGCATGTTATTTCATCAAAAAAAGAAGAAATCAGAAATGGCGTCACGGTTCAAAGGAAAGGCCTGAACATTTACGAATTTGGGTACGAAGGTGACACCGTGCAGGTGGATATGAATCTTGAGGCCGCGCAATCGTACGAATCCCCTTATCCGCTTGGCTATTACCAGATGAAAAGAGAGTACATGTCGGTCCTTCATTCTGGAGAAGGCGACGGCTGGGACATTAACCGCCCAACCATGTCTTCGGTTCTGGTATTTCGCGGCGACATATATCTGATTGATGCGGGGCCGAACTTAAGCGCCATTCTCAACTCGCTGGGTATTGGCATTAACGAGATCAAGGGCATATTCCACACCCATTCCCATGATGATCACTTTGCCGGGCTGACGACGCTGATCCGCTCCGATCATAAAATTAAATATTTTGCGGCGCCGATGGTTCGCGCGGCGGTGACAAAAAAACTCTCGGCGCTTTTGTCCATAGATGAAAAAGACTTTTCAAATTATTTTGAAGTCCATGATCTGGACATTGACGAGTGGAATGATATGGATGGCCTTGAGGTCAAACCGATCTTTTCCCCACATCCGGTGGAAACCACCATCTTCCAGTTCCGTTGTCTGGGTGAGGAAGGTTATCGTACATACGCCCATTACGCCGATATGTCGTCGTTTGAAGTCCTGGAAAACATGATCACTGACGATGATCAGGCGCCCGGCATTTCCCAGGCCATGTATGACGAAACGAAGATGAATTACCTCAAAGCCGCGAACCTTAAAAAGATCGATGTGGGTGGCGGCATGATTCACGGAATGGCCGCTGATTTTGAAGACGATAAATCCAACAAAATCGTTTTGGCCCACCTTGCCCGCGCACTGTCGCCGGCAGAAAAACTAATCGGTTCCGGCTCGCCCTTTGGAACCAGCGATACACTGGTGCCTGCGCACCAAAAATATTCATGGCGTATCGCGTTTAAATTTTTACAGGATTATTTCCCCGATATCCCCACGCATTGCTTGCAGCCATTATTGAACAACCCCGTCGAGACCTTTAATCCGGAAAGTATCCTGATCAAGGAAGGTGAGTTCAGCCAAGATACGTATATCGTGCTTTTCGGAAATGTGGAATCGGTTGCCCCGCAAACCCACATCACCAGCGTTCATAGCGCCGGAACCCTGATCGGTGAAATGTCGGCATTGCATGGCTTGCCGGCGCTGGAAACATTTCGCGCAACCAGTTTCGTTCAGGCGCTCAAGATTTCCGGGTTGTTGTTTCGCGAGTTTGTAAAGAAAAACGACCTGTTTGGCGAAATATCCATGCTCGAAGAAAACCGGGAATTCCTGCAAAAAACGTGGCTCTTTGGCGAAGCTATTTCCTACCCCATTCAAAACAAGCTGGCCAAGGCGATGACGACTGAGCGGTTTGATGCCAGCACCGATATCTCCGATCTTTCCGCCAAGGGATTGGTGATGGTCTGCAAGGGGGAAGTCGAACGTTCACTGGATGGAAGTGTTCTTGAAATTATCGAAAGCGGTAATTTCTTCGGTGAGGATGAACTGTTTTTCAAAAATTCCCAGAACTTTTCAATTCGCACACTTAGCCCCGTCGAGGCTTTCATCCTACCGGGCGATATATTGGAAGGCATTCCGGTGGTTCGCTGGAAATTGTTTGAAACCCAGGAACGCCGCCGCCAGAACCTGGCCAATATCTAACACTTGTTTATGCGGCCCTGGGCCCCATCAAGATGATGGCCGCGCCCACCAGGCACACGCTTGCGCCAACAATGTCCCATCTGTCCGGCTGGGTATCTTCAATCACCCAAAGCCACAACAGTGAAGCCACGATGTATACACCGCCGTACGCCGCATAGGCCCGCCCCGCAACAATGGTATCGATGCGTGTCAGCAGTAATGCAAAAATGATCAATGCGGCGATGCCCGGCAATATCCACATTTTGTTCCATCCCAGGCGTAACCATGCCCAGAAAGCGAAACAGCCGCCAATTTCGGCGACCGCAGCCCCGACATAATAAGCAAATGTGCGCATGAGCCCAGTTTATGGGGTTGCACGCACCGGGTCTAGTTTGAAACAGGCCCTTTCCGCGTGATGATTGTATGGCGGGCCCCCATTTGCTACCTTGGTCTCGCATTGAGCTAATGAATAGCCGGGGGGGCTAATTGAGCAGCGAAAGAATCCTTGTCGTCGAAGATAACGCCATGTTCTCGCGGATGATTAACGCCGACCTGAGCAATGAAGGCTATGACGTGTCGATTGTGAAAACCGGCGAGGAATTCCTCAATCTAGCCGATCGCGAAGCCTATGACCTGCTGATTATCGATCTGACCTTGCCCGATGAAGACGGGATCGTTCTCGTGCGCAAGATTCTGGCGCGCTCCAATGTGCCCATAATTATTTTGACCGGGCGCGAGGGCATTGACGATAAGGTTGCGTGCTTCGAGCTGGGCGCTGATGACTATGTCACCAAACCGGTCGATTCCCGCGAATTGTTGATGCGGGTACGTGCCGCGATCCGCCGTGGTGATGGCGTGCAAGAAGCCCGGCAATTGTTAAAATTCGGCCCCATCAACCTGGATCATTCCCGTCGCGTGGCGGCGCGTGAAGACGGTACGGAAATTGACCTGACCCCGGCAGAATTCTCATTGATCTGGGTGCTGGCCGAAGCCGATGGCCGGGTGTTGACGCGCGAAGACCTTGTCGATGCCATATCATCTGGTGATGGCCCATTATCATTTCGTGCCATTGATATCCTGATCAGCCGGGTACGCAAGAAACTGGACAAGGAAGCCATCCAGACGGTGCCGACGGTGGGATATAAAAGCAGCTGGCCAACTTCAAAGGGCGAAAAATGACCGCGCAAGCTTCACCTTCAAATGCAACGACGACCATTTTGGTGGTGGATGACAATACGATGTCACGCAAAATGGTTCAGTACCCGTTGGAAAAGGACGGACATAAGGTGCTGAGTGCAAGTTCCGGGGAAGAAGCCCTGGCCATCATTGAAAGCGATCCGGTCCGGCTGATCTTTCTCGATGTGTTCATGGACCCTATGAGCGGCCTGGACGTATTGGCGGCGATAAAGGCAAATGTTCGCTTTCAGGATATTTCAGTGGTTATGATTTCCGGTTCGGAAGACCCGGATATTCGTGAAAAATGTATTGCCGCCGGCGCAGGCGATTTGTTGCCAAAGCCGGTGACGGCGGCGGCATTGCGAAAAATCGTATCTGATGTGATGGATACGCCGGGTGTTGCAAATGATCACAAGGGGGTGAGCGGTGGCCAGTGACAACGCTGATTTTCCGGTTTTGGATCTTAAAGTCCTGCAGAAAATGCAGGCCGATTACGGTGCAGAGGTTATGGCCGAACTGGTCGAGGATTTTAAGTCCATCGCCAGGGAAAGCACCGCTGGTTTCATGGCCGCCGCCACGTCAGGCGACCAAGGCACCATGGTGCGTTTTGCCCACGATCTCAAAAGCAGTGCTGCGGCGCTGGGTCTGAAGCAACTTTCAGAACTTAGCCGCAGTATCGAGGTCGCCTGCAATGAGATGCGTCTTGATGAGGCCAGATCCAAAGGCAGCGAACTTGAGCCAGCAGCAGAAAAGGCCATAAGCACCTTGACCAAGCAGCTTGGCGCGGTGGATGGTATCTAGCCTTAACCGGACCCCAAGGGGAATTGATCCATGCTTACGGGCCTAAAGCGCGCAGTTCTTGGCATTTTGATGGCGGGGTTGGGTTCTGCCACGGCGAATGCGTCCGAAGGACTGAGCGTTCACCCGGTTACGGAAAATGTTTACGCCATCATCGGCCCGTTGGAGCAACGCAACCCACAAAATTTTGCCAACAATGCGACGTTTGGATTTGTCGTGACAGACGATGGGGTGCTGCTGGTCGATCCCGGCGGCAGTTTCAAGGGTGCCGCAAGGATCGAGGCCGCGATACGCACCGTCACCGATCAACCGGTCAAGATCGTGATCAATACCGGCGGTCAGGATCACCGCTGGCTGGGCAATGGCTATTTCAAGGCCAAGGGTGCGCGCATCATTGCTTCAAACGCTGCGGTTGAAGACCACAGGGACCGCGCCGATGGCCAGTACTTTGGCCTTACCCAGTTGATCGGCGAGGCGGCGCTTGAGGGAACCGAGTATGCCTTTGCCGGCGAAACTTTCGAAAATGAGCTGAACCTGACGTTTGGCGGGCACCGCTTTGAAATTCGCCATGCTGGACCGGCCCACACGCCGGGCGATGCATTTATCTGGATGGCTGACACGGGCGTGATGTTCACCGGCGATATCGTTTACGTGGACCGCATGTTGGGCATTGGTCCGGCGCAAAATACACAAAGCTGGATTAAAGTCTTTGACGCAATGGCGGCCTATAAACCCACCTATATCGTACCGGGTCATGGCGGGGTTTCTGACCTGGCAAAAGCCAAGGTTGAAACCTATGACTATCTGGTTCATCTGCGCACAGAGATCGGCAAATTGCTGGACGATGGCGGCCTGATTGAACAGGGCATCAACATCGACCAGTCCGCGTACAAACATCTGGCGGTGTTTGATCAGATTGCCAAGCGCAATTCGCAAGATGTCTATATGCAAATGGAATTTGAGTAATCAGAGCGACGCCACAAGGGGCCAGAAATCAGTCTTCTCGGGTTTCGTGATCACCACACCATTGGGTGGCTGAAACACGTGGCCATGTAATATCGCGAACACCCGGTTGCGGGGCGTGACGATGGCAAACACCATACTGTTCGTCTTCATTTTCATAGGCCCGGGAGATCGTTTTTTCCCAGTACCGGCAGGTTGGGCATTTTAGATCCGTCATAACGGTTCCTCTTCTTGTGCTTGACCATGCCAGTATATCCGCAATAACGGGTTTCGCAAATGCCTTGAAGATCAAGCTGAACCGGGCGGTTTGGCAGCATGGTATTCAAGAAAATGCATTGAACGCACCGATTATGGATGCTGGTGTTGCCGCCGGGGGTTCTTCGCAACGGTCCTTGATGTCGGCTACGAAACTTTTAAACGTATCCAATTGGGGCAGGGGGTTGCCTGCAACCCCGTCATCGACTGCGGCTATGTGCAAGAAGCTGACCCCGTCTTCCAGATTAAATGAAACGTAGTGCAGGCCTGCGGGCGATTTTTCCTTCAGTTCATCAAATACCGCTGAAATGTATTGGATGTTTTCATCCCGGCGATCAGCCTTCACTTTGTATTTCACGATGGTGACGCTCATTTGATTTCTCCCGTTTAGCCCAGACACGGTGCGACGATCTTCGCCTGAAAATTATAGGCTAAGGCGCAACTGATAAAACCCCTTCGCTTTCTGAGGTCTGATCTGGCGCAGGTTTCTGCGATTTCAAATCCCGGAAACATCTCAGAAACCGCACAGCGATAACGATTTGCTATACCTGATGAAAATCCTTAAATGGCCTGCAGGGAAAAGCTGTCATGAACGAAATTAATATTTTGATGGTTGAGGATGATCCGGAATTCACCCGGTATGTCATAACGTATCTTGGCAAGAACGGTTTCAAGGTCGAAACGGTCGCCAACGGGGCTGACATGTTACAGGTCTTTGAGAATGAAAAATGTGATTGTCTGGTCATCGATCTGACCCTTCCCGATGAAGATGGAATTTCATTGGTGCGCAAAGTGCGCGCGCGTTCCGCTGTGCCGATTGTGGTGCTGACGGGAAGCGAAAGTGTGGATGACAAGCTTTCGTGCCTTGAAGCAGGGGCCGATGATTACGTGAGCAAGCCCGCTGATCCACGCGAGTTGATAGCCAGAATTCATGTGGTCATAAACCGCGTCCGGGAAAACCACGGCCCTTCGCGCAACGACATGCTTAAGCTAGGCCCCGTCACACTGGATCGCTTGCGTCGCATCGCCACCGACAAAAGCGGTCAGGTGATCAAGTTTACCCCCGCAGAATTTATACTGGTGTGGGCGCTGGCACAGTCCGATGGCAAGGTCCGTACACGCGATGAGCTGGTGGTTGCGGTTTCCACTGGCGAAGGCCCCATCAGCTTTCGTGCGGTCGATGTTCTGGTCAGCCGGATACGCAAGAAACTGGGCGACAAGGCTGCCATTTTAACCGTGGCCCATGTGGGCTATAAATGCGGGTGGCCAGTGAAGGCTCAATGAGCAAAAGCGTGGGGAAGCAAATGCACAAATTGATAAAACGATTGGAAACAGCTTTTCGCAATCCGTGGTTGGAACTGTTTGTCGGCGTGGTTTTGATATTGACCGGATTTGCCGAAGCGGGCGAAACGATTTTTGAAGATATTTCCGGCGGAAATATCGGCAGCCATCATGGCGTTATGCTTTTAGGTCTAGCCCATGCTTTGAAGGCGGTGCCGTCTTTGTTGACGGGGTTGATGTTGTTTGTCGAATCTGAAAACAAGGCCTGATCGGCGCGCTTGATTAAGGGGGGCAAGATGCAGCTTAACATCGCACAGAAAATTTTTGGAATAGCTGCGGTCGTGCTGGTATTGATGGTGGCAGTTGCCGTGTATTCAATTCAGCTCACCGCAAGCATCAGCAAAGACCTGAGAGCCGTCGCCCAGCAGCACTTGCCGGCCTCACAAGCTGTGGGCCGCATCAATGTGAAAGTCCTGAACCAGGGGGTGTTGTTGCAGCGCCTGTTTGTTCTATCCGCTGAAGATGGAACCGAAAGCAAGACCCTGAGCACCGACAAGCAGCTCTATAAACAAATGGGCGCAGATGTGGCGGCTGCGTTTGAGCAAACGCGCGCCTTGTTGAACCGCGACGACTACACCGATATGGCCAGGCAATTGGGCGCAATTGAACGCGAATACCAGGCCTTTGAAGCACACGGCTGGAAGCTGGTTCAGGCCCGTGAAGCGAACCAGAAACGCGATTTCGATCGACTGGTCGCCCAGCTAAACCCGTTACAAGATGCCATAGATAGCGAAATTTCAAACCTGCATGAACGCATGGCAGCCCAAACCGATCGCGCAGTCGTCAAGGCCGATCAGGAAGAACGCAATTTGCTTGCGGTCAACTCTGTGCTGACCATCATAGCGGCCCTGCTGGCGCTGGGCTTTGCCGCCATTGTGACGCGTTTGCTGGTGCGCGCGGTACGCGATCTGGCGATGGGTGCCAAGGCGGTTGAAGATGGCGATCTGGATACGCACGTATCCGTCACAACCCATGATGAAGTCGGCCAGTTGACAAATTCGTTTAATACCATGGTCGAAGGTTTACGCCTCAAAGAACGCATCAAGGATACGTTCGGCAAGTATATGGACCCGCGCATCGTTGAAAATTTGCTGGACCACCCGGAATTTACCAACCCCGGCGGCGAGCGCCGTGAAATGACGGTGCTGTTTATTGATCTCAAGGGCTTTACTTCTATTTCAGAAGTATTGGCCCCGGACGTATTGGTGGAAGTGGTAAATGATTTTTTTGGCCGCATGACCGAAGCAATTTCACGCCACAAGGGTGTGGTTGATAAATACATGGGCGATGCGGTCATGGCCTATTGGGGGCCGCCGTTTTGCGAACCCGGTGAACACGCGCTTTTGGCGTGCCGGGCGGCGGCAGATGCCCTGAAAGCATTGGACGAATTTCGCGCAAGCGTTCACGCCATGGGCGATGCGGCCAAGGATTTGGATATAGATTTGCGCATCGGCATTTCAACGGGCGATATGATCGTCGGTACCATCGGATCGAAGGCCGCACGTAATTTCACCGTAATGGGCGATCCGGTCAATCTTGGGTCACGGCTGGAAGGCGCCAACAAGGCCTATGGCACCCATGTGCTGATGTCCCAGCGCACCCATGATTTGGTTAGCGATAGTATTGAGGCCCGCGAAATCGACATCATCCGGGTCAAGGGCAAGCATGAACCCGTGCGGGTGTTTGAACTGCGAAACGATCAATCGACCGGAACGGACTTTTTGCCGGCACTTCAGGCCTATCGTACCAAGGACTGGGACGCGGCCGAGCAGGGCTTTGGTGCGCAACCAGCAGACACGGCCGCACGGGTTTACCTTGAGCGCATCAAACACCTTCGAAGCGCGCTGCTACCCGCAGACTGGGATGGGGTGTGGGTGTTTGAAACCAAGTGAGGCGCCCCCGCCGCCAAAAATGCACTCTAATATACTGAAATAACTGGATTATCTCAGAAACATCTGAGAAACCGCAGATCCATTGAAGTCTCTGCCCAAAAAGCGCCTACTGAAATCAACACAGCGAAACAACGTTTCGCTCGGTATGAATTTCAAGGGGCAGGAGCACATCATGGAAAACCTGATCAGCGGACAAGTGCAAAACATCGGCAAACAAGACGCCGTCATCGCGCGTGCCTTTGCTGCTATTCCGGCGCTTCAACAATTCACCATTGACACCCGCGCCAAACTGGGCCGCAAAATGCAATGCCGCCTGTTGATGAAAGGCGCAGTTCTGCAGTTGAGCCATACCGGAAAACAAAACATTTATTTTATCGCCATGGGTGAAGCCACCTTGGCGGATATGCAGGAACATGGCAGCTTAGACCAACAATCGCTTCGTGTTGGTGATGAGTGCGTCGATCGCCCCGGCAACAGCAGCGCGACCACGCTGATGGCCACCACCAATTGCCTGGTGTGCTATGTGGCCGTGGATGATTACACAGCCATCATACAACACAACGACAATCCCATGGCCGCCACCATTCACGGGCTGGCCGATGCGATTGACGAAGTCAGCGAATGGGTTTACGGCGCATTTGCGCCCGACTACCGTTTGCACACGTAAACGTTCCCAACACGCCTTGCCAAATGGATAACGGGCCTGAAAGCTTTTGCTCTCAGGCCCATTTTTTGACTTCAAGTGTGTTCGGTTAATCCGTCTTGGAAGACCCGTACAAGCCGGGAAATTCCTCATACATGCCGCGTTCTGCAAACTTGTGACAAACGATGCAGTTCGAACCTTTTTTGTAACCCACGTCTTCGGACATCAGGCGGTACTTTTTGGTTTTGTGGTGACGCGTCCAGCCCGGCGTAACCGTAATTCGAATGGGGTCGACCAGACCTTTTTTTGCCCACTGCTTGACCATCATGCGCGAAGGCGTGGTATCGCGGG
>DAOVVL010000205.1 GCA_030637205.1 Thalassospiraceae bacterium
AGGGGGTTGCCATATGGCAGGCGTTCGGGCGTCCAAGGGTAAAACCAAAACGCGGGTTCGCAAGGCATCTGCCAAGCGCCCGGTCAAACGCAAGACGGCCAAGCGCAAGGCACCGGCTAAACGCAAGACCGCCAAGCGTGCGGTCAAGCGTAAGACGGCAAAGCGCAAGGCACCGGCTAAACGCAAGACGCCTAAGCGCAAGGCGCCCAAGCGCAAAACACCCACAAAACGCAAAACTGCGAAGCGTCCAGCCAAACGTCCGCCTAAGCGCAAGACGTCCAAGCGTTTGGGTTCGGCTATGAAAAAAGTTGTCAGTGCGGCAAAACGCCAAAGCAAAAGAAAACGCACTAAATCCCAGGTCGAACGGTTGCTGTTTAACGAGCTGGAAAGTCTTGCCCAATACATTCACACGGCGAAGGAAGAAATCGCACAGATCCGTCCAGACGAGGTCAAGAACGAGTTTCTTCCCAAAGCCACAATCGAGCTTGATGCCATCGTTGAAGCAACGGCAGAAGCCACCCATTCCATCATGGACGCTTGTGAAGGCCTAGAAGGGGCCATGAGCAAGGTCGATGACGAGGTTTCGACAATCTTGATGGATTGCACCACCAAGATTTATGAAGCCTGCACCTTTCAGGATATTACCGGCCAGCGCATCAGCAAGGTGATCAACACCTTGCTGACCATTGAGACGCGCATCGACAAGCTGGTCGAGGTGCTGGAAATTAAAACAGACAAGTCCAAGGCAGCCACAGAGCAGCCAAAAGATCAGGGAGAAAAGGGTGTGAGCGACGGTGACCTTCTTGAAGGCCCGCAGCTTAAAGGCCATGGCACCAGCCAGGCCGAAATTGATGACCTATTGGCGAGTTTTGATTAGCCCCTGATGGACGACCTAGAAGCCATTAACAGGCCGGCAAGAAGACCGGACCAGACTATTGCCCTTTTTTTAGGGCTGTATCTGGTCGTGCTTGCGTTCTTCATTTTGCTGGTGAGCATTTCCACGCTTGAAGAAACCAAGTCGAAAAAGGTCATGGACAGCCTATCGAGTGAGTTCACCAATATCATACCCCCGTCCGCTGATTTGCAAAGCTTTCGTTCCAAAGATGGCGATGTGCTGGCGGGTCAGGAATTTCAGGAACAGGTTACCGGTATATTTGCAACCGAGTTGCAAATCGAAAAAATCGAAGTCGTTCAACCCGGCCGCTTGATGCGCGTCATGCTGAATTCGGATTCCCTGTTTTTCCCCGATCAGGCAAAAATTCGCCCCTCCATGCTGCCGATGCTGGATCGCACCGTCGCGTCACTTTCCAACCGCCCCAAGGGCCAGCGTTTTGATCTTGAATTTATCATCGGGGTGCCAACGATTGGCAGCGGTAAATCCATGCCCATTGTTGAAACACTTGAAATGCAGCGCGCCGGTGCATTCGCCAAGGCAATGGGTGAACGGGGCATTCCACCCGACAGCATCAGCGTTGGTATGCGCCCCGGTCACGTGGGCGAAGCCGTGATGTATTTTTATACCCGCACGATTGAGGAAACCATTCTGAACTTTAATGTCCAAGAAGAACAATAACCTGGGCATAATTACTTTTTAGAGAATCGTGGACAGATATGGCCGATAGCGACAACGACATGAAAGCTCTGCCCCCCTCGGGTCCGCCCCCCTCGGGTCCGCCCCAGGCGGCCTGGATGGTGACGTTTACCGATCTGGTTTCGCTGATGCTGACCTTTTTCGTTCTGTTGTTTTCCATGTCCAACGTCAAGGTTGATGAGTGGGATGCCATGATCGACACCCTGACCCAGACCCTGAACCCGTCCAGATTGACCACGGTTGCCGCCGCGACATCCAAATTCAACGTCGGCACCATCTTTCGCAAGCGCGCGATCAATCTGGATTATCTTTCCACTGTGTTGGAAGAAACCGTGTCCCAGGATCCGCTGCTGTCACAAAGCCAGCTGATTATGATGGATGACCGGTTAATCATCGCGCTTCCGGGCGATCTGCTGTTTTCGGCCGGGCGTGCGGTGATGCCTGATGAGGCAAAGTCGGCCCTGTTCACCCTGGGCAGTGTACTGAGGAACATCGGCAATCAGGTTGGCGTCAATGGCCACACCGACCCGCGCCCGCCACAGGCCGGTGGGGATTTTACCTCGAATTGGGAATTGTCGCTGGCGCGGGCTGCTGCGGTGGCCAATACCATTCGCCGCTCAGGTTACACGTCAGAAATCAATGCCTATGGCTATGCCGACAGCCGCTTTAACCAATTGCCGGATATGGATGAAGAGCAACGCTTGCAGTTGGCGCGGCGTGTCGACGTGGTTGTGTTCCCGACCGTGGGGGATGACTGAAACCATGCAACCTGACCGCACAGCTCAAAACTTGCACCCCGCAGCCCCCAGAAGGTTGCTGGGCGGTGTATGGCCGGGGGTTTGGTTTGCCTGTGCGTTATTGGTGGCGGGTACGTGGGCTGGTTTCGCCAGCGCCGATCCGGTCAGTGTCAGTTCATCGCAACGCGACGGCTATGGCCGTGTGATATTTGCGTGGCCGGCCCCGGTGAGCCACCGTGCAGACATGCAGGGCAATCAGCTGAACGTCAGTTTCGCCAGACCCATCGAAGCCGATTTAGGCGCGCTAACGCGGGTGCTGGGCAACTATATCGAAAGTGTGACCATCGGTGAGGACGCAACCAGCGTTAACTTTACGCTTAGCGGAACGTACGGGGTTCGCAATTACAATGCCGGAAGCCGCATCATCATCGACATTCTCGATCAGGCTCCGTTAGCTGCGGCCCCGCTAAGTGCGACGGCTCAGACGGCTGATAGCGCCGCGGTGCCCGAAGTGGGCGTTCGCACCGGGTTGCACAAGGGCTTTACCCGTGTGGTGTTTGATTGGCCGTCACAGGTGGCCTACCGTGCCCAGCGCAATGATGGAACGTTGCGCCTTTCGTTTCAGGCTCAAGCCCGCGCCGATGTGTCCCAGCTGGCCACGGGTCGGGTGGCGTTTGTGAAGTCTGCCCAGGCAACCACCGGGGCGGGCACGCTGGATGTGTCGTTGGGAATCGATCCCGCATCCCGGGTCCGCGATTTCCAGATCGAAAGCCGCGTCGTGGTTGATATCTACGCCCCCAGCGAAACGCCCGCCACTGAGACCACAGCCTCGCCAGCCCCAGCCCCAGCCCCCGCGCCAACACCAGCCCCGGTTGAAGTGGCTGCTGCAACGCCTGAAGCTAAAGCCGAAGTGCCCGCAACACCCCCCCCGGACCCGGCACCCGATCAGGCCACAAGCGACCCGCTGGAACTGGAACCGACCAAGGAAGTCATCAGCGTCAGCCCGCTTGGCGATGATGCGGAAAATGAAGAAGGCAAGGTGGCGCGGAAAGATGCCAAAATAAAGGTCATCAAAAGCAGTGACGGAACGGTCGATGTGCAGTTCGACTGGGATGAACCCGTTGCGGCTGCGGTGTTTAACCGTGCCGGTTACTTGTGGATCGTGTTCGATCGCAAGGTGCGGGTAAATGGCGATGCGCTGGCCAGCGAAGCCGGCCCGGTGGTGGTGGATGCCGAACAGATCAACTCATCGCGCGGTACCGCCATCCGCATGAAAATTTCAGAAGGCCTGAACCCGGAAATTAAACGCCAGGGGCTTTCGTGGATATTCCAGTTTGTTCGCCAGCCCATGATACCGTCGGCACCTTTGCAATCTGCCGCCCAGCCCAATTCCCCGTTGGGTGCGCGCTTGTTTATTTCGGTTCCCGAACCGGGTGAAGTGATTGTCGTGAAAGACCCCGAAGTCGGCGACAATCTGGCGATCGTGCCGGTCATTCCGCTGGGGCATGGCATCGGGCGTACATGGTCGTATCCGCAGCTGCGCCTGTTGCCGTCGATGCAGGGCGTGGTGGTGCAACCCCTTAGCGATGATCTGCGGGTGCGTAACCTGCGCCAGGGTGTTGAAGTTACCAGCGCATCAAGTCTCAAGATTTCTTCCGTTTCGGCAGAACAGCTTGCCAATGTCAGGCTTGAATCCGTGCTTTCGCCCGGCGAAGAAAATTTCATCGCCAAACCGCTGACACGTCTTTTGGACATGGAAAAGTGGAGCCGCGAAGATCGACAGAATTTCATCGAAACGCGCCAGAGTCTGGAACGCAAAGTTTCGATATCACGCAAGAAAAAAGATCTGGAAAAAGCACGGTTCGAATTGGTCCGTTTCTATTTTTCAAGGGCGTTCATGGCGGAAGCCATAGGCGTGATCGAAAGGATGGTTGCAACCGACCCCGACATTGCCAACAACCCGGAACTGATGTTAATGCGCGGTGCCGCTTATGTGATGATGGATCGTTATGAAGATGCCGATACGTATCTTTCCAATGAAATCCTTGCCGATAATGATGAAGGCGCGTTCTGGCGTGCA
>DAOVVL010000275.1 GCA_030637205.1 Thalassospiraceae bacterium
ACCAGTATCACGCCTTCAAGCTGATGGATCGCAAGAAACCCCAATAACATCGTGGTGAAGCGCCGTTTGGAGCGGGTGAAGGGAATCGAACCCTCGTCGTAAGCTTGGGAAGCTTCTGCTCTGCCATTGAGCTACACCCGCACAGTATATATGCAGCACCATGAAGGGCTTTGCCTTTGGCCAAAAGCGCCGTTACCGATGAAATATCCTTATTCAGGGAAACTTTCAATATTCAGGTCACAAAAAAATGTGGCACCAATGGACTTTTCATCCCATCTAAGGGAAACTTAGCCCTATCGCCCCATTCAACCAAAGCGGCCCCAATCGCACCTGAGAACCCAAAGCATCATGCCCGAGGACAATTCCCATACATTTCAGCTATTAGCTGATCAAAAATTCCAGGACCCTGCACGAACCGCCAAAGGCAAAACGCGCGCGCAGGTTGAACTGCAAAGCCTTGAAACCCTGTGGCTGAATACCGGCAGCCTGTGCAACATCGAATGTGCAAACTGTTATATGGAATCGGGGCCGAAAAAAGACGACCTCGCGTACCTCGGCTTAAGCCACGTTCAAAAATACCTCGACGAGATCACATCACTGGACCTGCCGGTCCGTGAAATCGGCATCACCGGGGGTGAGCCGTTTATGAACCCCGACATCATCGCCATCTTGGATGTCTGCTTAAGCGCCGGATTTAGTGTATTGGTGCTGACCAACGCCATGAAACCGCTGTGGCAAAAACGCGAAGACCTGAAAGACATCGGCGCGCGCTTTGGCGACAAACTCACGCTTCGCATTTCTATTGATCATCACACCGAAGCCCACCATGACGAAGAACGGGGGCCGGGAAGCTGGCAGCCGATGCTACGGGGTTTAAGCTGGTTGATCGAAAACGGTTTTAACATCGACGTCGCCGGACGCAACATGTGGAACGAAAGCGACACCGATGCGCGTGAAGGCTATCAGAAATTGTTCGATGCCATCGGCCTTAAACTGGATGCCAATGACCACGCCCGCCTGATGCTGTTTCCGGAAATGGACGAAACCCAGGACGTGCCGGAAATCACGACTATGTGCTGGGAACTTCTGGGGGTCAGACCCGAAGCCCAAATGTGCGCCACCGCACGAATGGTGGTGTTGAAAAAAGGCGCCCTTGAGCCCCACATCATGCCGTGTACGCTGTTGCCGTATGATGTGCGTTTTGAAATGGGCCCCACGTTGCAGGGCGCGTTGGAACCGGTGGCGCTAAACCATCCGCACTGCGCGCGCTTTTGTGTGCTGGGCGGGGCATCTTGTTCAGCGGCTTGAGGTTGAAAATATCCCACGGCGACACTGGATTATTTGACCACCGAGCACATATATAAGTCACATATATAAAGTGATGCGAAAGAAGGCCGCGAAAGATATCCTATGCAAACTGAAACCACCCAAGCGCAAGGCAACTACCAGGCCGTCACGCGCGCCATCAGTGTGACCGTTGCGCCTGAGTTTCTGGCTGCTGAATCAGACCCTGAACGGGCCCGTTTTGTTTGGGCCTATCATGTGCGCATCGAAAACACCGGGCCGGAAACGGTCCGCCTGAGAAGGCGCTATTGGCACATCACCGATGGCGGCGGGCTTGTACACGAAGTCGAAGGCGAAGGCGTGGTCGGCGAACAGCCATTGTTGCAGCCGGGAATGGCGTTTGAATACACATCGGGCACACCGCTCAGCACCTCATCTGGCATCATGGCGGGCCGCTACACCATGGAAACCCCCAGTGGCGAACGGTTCGATGTCGAAATTCCAGCCTTTTCGCTTGATACCCCCAATCAGAAACAACGGCTCAATTAACCGCTAAAGGCTTGATTTTGCCCCCATCCCCACCATATTGATTGGGAAGTGAAGACAAACTGATATTCGGCCAACAAAGGGAGTGACCCGTGGCCCCACGCAAACCGCTCAGCATCGTCCAGGATACCCGCCCCGATCGCGAAACGGCGGAACAAGCCGTGCGCACGCTTATCCAGTGGGCCGGCGATGACCCGACACGCGAAGGCTTGCTTGATACCCCGGCGCGCGTGGTTCGCGCGTATGAAGAATACTTTCAGGGCTACGGCGCAGACCCGCAGGAAATCCTCCAGCGCACGTTTGAAGAAGTCGAGGGCTATGACGAAATGGTGTTGTTAAAAGACATCCGTTTCGAATCGCACTGCGAACACCATATGGCGCCGATCATCGGCAAGGCGCACGTCGCCTATTTGCCCAATAACCGCGTGGTCGGCATTTCCAAGCTGGCGCGCGTGGTTGAGCTGTATGCCCAGCGCCTGCAAATACAGGAAAAGATGACATCGCAAATCGCCAACGCCATCAACGATGTTCTGGAACCCCAGGGCGTGGCCGTGGTGATCGAAGCGGCGCACCAGTGCATGACGTGCCGGGGCGTCCACAAACCGGGCGTAACCATGACGACATCCAAAATGCTGGGTGCTTTTCGCGAAGATGAACGCACCCGGCGTGAATTTCTGACCATGGTCTCGATGCCCTCTGCGGCTCCCACCGAACTGGTCTAATCCCCCAAAAATCCCCGTTTTTTGCCATTTTACTTGACGTAGCCCGCACATTATTGATGATCGGGCGCCCAACCCTGTGTTTGCCCCGAAGAAGGAATATTTAACCAGTTGCGGCGACAATTTCAGGGATCGCCCTAAACCGGGCCAAAACGACATAAGTGCAAGAGAGACCCGTAGTGGCATGATGGATCTGCGACCCGTTTTTCTGATCGTTGGCATGCTTTTGGCCACGCTGGCTGGCGGCATGTGCATCCCCGCTATGGTCGATGCGGCGTCGGGCAATCCTGACTGGCAGGTCTTTGCCGTGTCTGCCGGGTTGACGCTTTTTGTCGGCGTGTCGCTGACACTGACCAGTTCTTCAGGAAAAGTATCGCTGAACGTGCGCCAGGCATTTGTGATGACCACCTTTGCATGGTTGGCACTGACGCTGTTTGCTTCGCTGCCGTTTATGTTTTCTGAATTGCGCCTGTCTTTCACCGACGCCTTCTTTGAAGCGATGAGCGGCATCACCACCACCGGGTCCACCGTGATCACCGGGCTGGATACGGCGCCGCCGGGCATTTTGCTGTGGCGCGCCATCCTGCAATGGTTGGGCGGCCTGGGTATTATCGTGATGGCCATCGCGGTGTTGCCGATGATGGGCGTTGGCGGCATGCAGCTGTTTAAGGTCGAAGCGTTCGATACCGGCGAAAAAGTATTGCCGCGCGCGGCGCAAATTTCAGCCGCCATGGTCATTATCTTTATTGGCCTTACTGCGATCTGGGCGCTGGCCTTGTGGCTGGTGGGCATGACGCCACTGGAATCAACCGTTCACGCCATGACCACCATTGCGACCGGCGGGTTTTCAACGTCCGATGCATCCGTGGGGCATTTCAGCAGTTGGACGGTCGATGTGATTATCACGCTGGGCATGATCGTA
>DAOVVL010000066.1 GCA_030637205.1 Thalassospiraceae bacterium
GCGCGCCTTGGCTTTGGTGACGTTGCCGCTGGCATGCTCAACAAGTTGCTGATCGCGAAAAATAGCGTAACGCACCAGTGATGTCGGTTGATGGCTCATGTAAGGATCTCCGCCAATGGGTCCGGATCTAACTTCACCCTCATTCCCGCAATCGTCGTGCCAGTTTGCTTATGGGCCTTGTTTGTGGCCTTTTTATGGGCAAAAGCACCCAAAACAGCCATTTTTTTCCCTAGAAGGGGCGGGCGGCACGGGCGGCACGGCTTGCATTTCGCCAATGCCACACGCGCGCGCTGGCAAAATGCGTGGGGGCCGCACGATGGTTAAATCGCCCAGAAAAGAGCTGGTGTTCCTGTTTCGTTCCGTCTATATTAAGGCGAACAACCGGGGGAGAACTTCACGCATGGTTGCCACCGTTCACACGGTCGCTTTTCGTGGCATCGACGTACAATCGGTCGAGGTGCAGGTGCATATGGCCCCGGGCCTGCCGGCATTTTCCATTGTGGGTTTACCTAACAAAGCCGTCAGCGAAGCCCGCGAACGGGTTCGCGCCGCGCTCGGTGCGCTGGCGCTGGCGCTGCCAACCAAACGCATCACCGTAAACCTGGCCCCAGCCGACACGTTAAAAGAAGGCTCGCACCTTGATCTGGCCATCGCCATCGGCCTGTTGGTGGCAATGGATGTTTTGCCACAGGAAGAAATTTCTTGCTTCGTCGCGCTGGGCGAACTGGCACTGGATGGCCGCATCCTGAAGGTGGCGGGGGTGTTGCCCACGGCCATTCATGCATCCGCGCTTGAGCTTGGCCTGATCTGCCCCGAGCCCCAAGGCGCGGAAGCCGCATGGGCCGGCAAGCTGGCCATTATAGCCCCGCGATCGCTGGTCGAACTGGTCAACCATTTCAAAGGCAACCAGTTGTTGTCGCAACCCATTGCCGGGCGACGCACCGCGATGGCTGAAACGTCGCACATCGACATGGCCGATATAAAAGGACAGGAAAGTGCCAAGCGGGCATTGGAAATTGCCGCCGCCGGTGGCCATTCCATGCTGATGTGCGGCCCGCCGGGTTCCGGTAAATCTTTGTTGGCGGCGCGCCTGCCAACCATCCTGCCGCCGCTTAGCCCGGTCGAATCATTAGAGGTCAGCCAGATCCATTCGCTGGCCGGCTCCTTGCCCGAAGGCGGGCTGGTGACCCGGCGCCCGTTCCAAAGCCCCCATCACACCGCATCGCAAGTGGCATTGGTGGGCGGTGGCCATCGCGCGCAACCGGGCGAAGTATCGCTGGCGCACCGCGGCATATTGTTTTTGGACGAACTTCCGGAATTTAACCGGGGCGCACTTGAAGCCCTTCGCCAGCCGCTGGAAACCGGCGACGTCGCCATATCGCGCGCCAACTGGCATGTGACGTATCCGGCGCGCTTCCAACTGATCGCCGCCATGAACCCGTGCCGTTGCGGCCACTTGAGCGATCCCGGCGAAGCTTGTTCGCGCGCACCCATTTGCGCCGAAGATTACCAAAGCCGCCTTTCAGGTCCGCTGCTGGATCGTTTCGATTTGTTCGTCGATGTGCCTGCCGTCCTGCCTTCTGATCTGGCGTTGCCGCCACCCAGTGATACATCAGCTGACGTGGCCACACGCATCAACGCCGCCAGAACATGTGCGCGCGAACGCCTGAAGGCATTAGGCTCGAACGCGCAAACCAATGCAGAAGCAGACGGCCCGGTGCTGGAACAAAGCGTCAAGCTGGACGGCGCGGGCACAGAGTTGCTGGTGGAAGCAGCGGCGCGTCTCAAACTTTCGGCGCGGGCCTATCATCGGGTGCAACGCGTGGCGCGCACCATTGCCGATCTTGATTTAAGTGATGGCGTACATCGCATCCACGTGGCCGAGGCGCTGTCGTACCGCCATCGCCGCCCCGGTCGTGAAAACGCTTCGCTCTCTGGGCTTTCCGGGGCCGCTTAAACTTTTGCTTTTCACAGGCTGACAATTGATGATGATAGGCGCATCCGCGCCTTTTTGTTCTGGCGTCACTCAAGACGGAATAATGAACGAATGGAACGTCGTCTCTATTTTATTTTAGGTGATTTGTCGGCCGCAGTTCTTTCCGGTGCGTGTGCGGGCTGGTTGGTGCAGTTTATGGTCCCTGTAAGTTTCAACGGCCCGCTGGCGATGGCGGCCGCCATGCTGATCGGGAGAATCACAGGCATGGCCGTTGGCATGTTGTGCGGCCTGTTGTCTTCGCCTTTTTTTGGTGCGATGGAACCGGTTCTGCCTGCATCACTGGCCGGCATGGTGGCGGGCATGGTGATCGGCACGGCAATGGTCATGAGCACGCTTTCGCCGTTGAACGCGGCACTTGGCGGGGCCGCCATTGGCGCCTTGTGTTTGTTATATACCTACGTGCAACAAACCCGCTTGTTCGGCGACGTCGACACGCCGGTGAAAAGCTGATGGATAATCCGCAACAAAACCAAAAGAAATGGGACAGCGCCGCAGGCGCTTACGATTTCAGCACCGCTGGCGGCCCCGAAGCCCGCTGGCGACCGTTCAAGAAGACGCTGTTTTCAAAAATGGCCGGCAAGGTCTTGTTTCTGGCCGTGGGCACCGGTCTGGATATCGGCTGCTTTCCGCAAGGCCAAGACATTACCGGCATCGACATCAGCCCCAAGATGCTGGAAAAGGCACGCCCGCGCATTGACGCCTACGATGGCCAAATGACCGTGCACCAGATGGATGTGCATGAAATGACTTTCGACGACGCTACGTTCGATCAGGTGTTTACGTCGTGCACATTCTGTTCGGTCCCCGATCCGGTTCGCGGATTAAGCGCGCTTCGCCGGGTTTTGAAACCGGGCGGGTCGCTCAACATGTTTGAGCATACCGGATCGCATATTTTTCCGTTCAATGTGATGTTAAACGTTGCAAATCCGCTGATGCGCCGCCTGGGCCCTGAAGTGAACCGCAATACGGTGGGCAATGTGCAAAAAGCGGGCTTTGAGATTACGCGCGTCAACAATATATTTCTTGATGTGGTCAAAACCATTGAGGCCGTGCCAGCATGCTGAGCCGCGCAAGCCTGATAAAGATCACCACCTTATCGCTGCCGATTATCGGCGCGATGATGTCGCAAAACATTCTCAACCTGATCGACACCGCCATGGTCGGTGTGTTGGGTGCAAACGCGCTGGCAGGTGTCGGCGTCGGCAGTTTTGCAAACTTCATGGGCTTCGCTGCCATCATCGGCTTGTCATCGGGTGTGCAGGCAATGGTGTCGCGGCGTAAAGGCGAGGGGCGCTTGAACGAAATGGCCGTGCCGCTAAACGGCGGGTTGGTTTTAGCGATATGCATCGGGCTGCCGCTAAGCATTTTACTTTACACCTTCGCACCTGAAATTTTTCTGGTCATCAACAGCGACCCCGGCGTTGTTGGCGAAGGCACGCCGTATTTGCAGGCGCGCCTGTTGGCCGTGGTTGCGGTGGGGTGCAACTTTTCATTTCGTGGATACTGGAACGGGGTTGGCTTATCGGGGGTTTATTTCAAAACCCTGTTGTTCGTTCACACGCTTAACGTGGTGCTGAATTATCTGCTGATTTTTGGAAATTTCGGATTTCCCGAACTGGGCACCGAAGGGGCGGGGCTGGCGACGACGATCTCGCTTTACACGGGCACGGTTATTTACGTTGTGATGGCGTTCAGGCTGGCACGACCACACGGCTTTTTGGTGCGCACACCCCGCGGTGAAACCATGAGCACCATGTTGCGCTTATCGGTGCCCAACAGTGTGCAGCAGTTTTTGTTTGCCGCTGGCTTTACGGCTTTTTACTGGGTCATCGGCCAGGTCGGCGTCAATGAGCTGGCCGTTTCAAACGTGATTTTAAATTTGCTTTTGGTCGCGGTTCTGCCCGGCATGGGCTTGGGGCTGGCGGCACTATCGCTGGTCAGCGAGGCGCTGGGCCGGGGCAAACCTGACGAAGCGCGCCAGTGGGGATGGGACGTGGCAAAGGTTGGGGGGGTTGCGATCGGGTCTATCGGCCTGATGGGCGTGCTCGCCCCCGACCTGATTTTGTCGGGCTTCATTCACACCCCCGAAGTCATTGAGCTGGGCCGCACGTCTTTACAGGTGGTTGGTGCCATGATGATGTTCGAAGGAGTCGGCCTGGTATTGCTTAATGCGCTGTTGGGTGCGGGCGCGGTGGCTCAGGTTTTGCGGGTCTCAATCATTACCCAGTGGTGCATCGGCCTGCCGTTGGCGTGGCTGGTGGGGCCTTATCTGGGATGGGGATTAATCTGGATATGGATCGCCAATTCATTATATAGAATCTTGCAGACGGGAATTTTTGCGGCACTTTGGCATCGCGGCCATTGGGCAAAGATAAAAATTTAAACTTGGGAGTGGTTTCCATGAACCGGGCCTGGATCATCACATTGTTTTGCGGCGCCACGCTGGTCACGCTGACGCTGGGGCTACGTCAGGGGTTCGGGCTTTTTCTCGAACCCATGACCGGGGACCTGGGCATTGGCCGCGAAACGTTTGCCTTTGCGATTGCCATCCAGAACTTGTTGTGGGGCGCATCGGCACCTTTTTTTGGTGCCATGTCTGATCGCTGGGGTGCGCGCAAGGTGATTGTGCTGGGCGCGCTGTTATATGGCGGTGGGCTTGCGTGGATGGGCCTATCGACCGGCGGTGGCGATATCATGATCGGTCAGATATTGGTCGGGCTGGGAATGGGCAGCGCCGGAATATCGGTGGTGTTGGGTATTGTGGGGCGCGCCGCACCGGAACACAAACGCACGTTTGCCATCGGAATCGTGACCGCAGGCGGTTCTATTGGTCAGTTTATCATGGTGCCGACCGAACAGATGATGATCAGTGCGTTTGGTTGGGCGACTGCGTTGTTGTTGCTGGGTGCCCTGGCCGCTATCGCCATCCCGGCGTTTTCGTACGGGCTCAAGGAAGACCACCAGCCCGGCGCAGCGACAATAGATATGGACCAGACCATGGGCGATGCGTTACGCGAAGCCCTTAGCCACCGTGGTTTTCTGCTGCTGACGTCCGGGTTTTTTGTGTGCGGTTTTCAAGTCGTGTTTATTGCTACGCACCTGCCGGCGTTTCTCAGCGATCGCGGCGTGGGCCCGGCCATCGCTTCGTGGGCGCTGGCGCTGGTGGGGCTGTTTAATATTCTGGGTGCGCTGGGCGCGGGCTGGATCGGTTCGCGCGCGCCCAAACGCATCAGCCTGGCGTGGTTTTACCTGCTGCGTTCCGTCATTATCGCGGCCTTTATCCTGACCCCGGTCAGCGCCACGTCGGCGTTGGTGTTTGGTGCCGCCATCGGGCTTTTCTGGCTGGGCACGATTCCGCTGACCAGCGGCATGATCGCGACGTTTTTTGGTGCGCGGTATTTATCGATGCTTTACGGGATTGTTTTCGTTTCCCACCAAGTGGGATCGTTTCTCGGTGCGTGGTATGGCGGCTATCTGTACGACACCACCGGCAACTATGAAACCATGTGGTGGTTGACCATCGCCAGCGGGGTTGTGGCGGCGGTGCTGCACATGTTGATCCGCGAACAACCGGTCGAACGCATAGTGCGTGCAAGCGAAAGCTAACAGCAGCCCTTGCCTTCGATCTGCACCGGCGGGCACGCGACCGAACCGTAAGAACAAAAAACACAGCAGTCGCCGGGTTTCGGCTTTAACAAAACCCCGCAACCGCTGCATTCATGGAAAAACAGGCACGCATCGGTCGGCATTTCCAACGTTTCTGCGTGCCCACATTCGGGGCACGTCAGCGTGGATTCAAGGATCGGGTCTGCTTTTTCAGTTTGGTTCATGGCTTCACTGTTTTTTGGACACGTGGATTATTCGCGAATCCATTCGATGTCGTAGCCCTTTTTTTCAAACTTGGTCTTGAGAAATTCGCCGTCAGCCGAATACCAAAGCTTGCGCTCCAGGTCGCCGCTCATTTCATAAACCTTGGCCTTCACACTTTTGCCTTCGACCTTGATGGTTTCGTCGGGCAGTTTTTTCCATTTCAGTTTGTAGTTGTGGCCGTCAAGCGCGCTGAATAAATTTTTCTGCAGAAGAATTTGCGAATTCCAGAACGTAACCGGAAGCGACAGGCCGTCTACCGACATGGACTCGCCGTCTGCGGAGCCGGCAATGTTTGTGCCCTTGGCGCGAATGTTCAGTTTGTGCGGTGTGCCGTCATCATCGGTTTTGGATTTCAGGCCGACCAGCTTTGCGCCACTCCAGGTTTCGCTGCGAGAATGATCATAAATAAATTTCAAAAACAGCACGTTGACTTTAGTGTGCGTTTCCACATTGACGGTCAAACGTTCGCCGCGTTTTGAAAACTTGAAGGTGTGCGTGCCGATGGGATCGCCACCCTTGGTGATGGTGAAGTTCATATCTTTGGGCGCTTCTGTTGCCCCGGCATTGCCAACAGCACCCAGCGTAAATGCCAGCGCACTGCAAAACAAAACTGTTTTCATTTGATGTTTCATATTTCCCGTCTCCCCTTTTCCCGTATGAATTCTGTGAACAGTTAAATCAGGTTTTCGTGATCATCGGCCCCAGTGCCTTGCCGCCAAATATGTGAACGTGCATGTGCGGAACTTCCTGTCCGCCGTTGGCACCGATATTTACCAGCGCACGATAACCGGCTTCAGCCACGCCCAGTTCACGAGCCACATGGCCCACCGCACGAACGAAGCCCGTGATTTCATCTGCGCTGGCGGCCTCAGAAAAATCATCCCACGACACATACGCGCCCTTGGGGATTACCAGTGTGTGTATGGGGGCTTGCGGGTTGATGTCGTTAAATGCCAACGACCAGTCATCCTCATAAACCTTGTCACAGGGAATTTCACCGCGCAGAATTTTTGCAAAAATATTTTCGCTGTCATACGCCATGAAGTGCCTCCCCCTGAATGTTTTGCAAATTTATTTTTTGCGGTTTTTCTTTTCATCAACACCCGATGTGCCTTCGCGTTGTTCCAACATCGCCCACACATCTTCGGGCTTGATGCCGACCTCGGCCCACAGCACCAGCATATGATAGAGCAGATCAGCACTTTCCGAAGCAACATCGGAAGGTTTTTCATCCAGCGCCGCGATCACGGTTTCCACCGCTTCTTCGCCCAGCTTCTGGCAGATCTTGCCGCGGCCCTTTTTAAACAGTTTGGCGGTATATGATTTTTTGGGGTCCGCGCCCTTGCGCGATTCGATCGCAACAAAAAGGCGGTTGAGTACTTCGATATCGCCGCGCATGGGCTTCTCCTGTTTCTTCATAATCGGCACAAACCTTAAGGATTGATGCCGTCCAGGCGCACATCTACGCCGTGATCAAACATATATTGTTTCGCTTGGGCAATTGTAAATATTCCGAAATGAAAGATCGAGGCCGCCAGAACCGCCGATGCGTGGCCTTCGACCACGCCTTCAACCATATGATCCAGCGTACCCACCCCACCGGATGCAATGACGGGGATCGGGACCGCATCTGCAATGGCACGGGTCAGCTCAATATTAAATCCCTTGCGCGTGCCGTCGCGATCCATCGAGGTCAGCAATATTTCCCCGGCCCCATAACTGGCCATGCGTTCCGCCCAGCTGACGGCATCGATGCCGGTGGCTTCGCGCCCGCCGTGGGTGAAAATCTCGAACTTGCCGGGGCCAGTCGTTTTGGCGTCCACCGCCACCACGATGCATTGACTGCCGAATTTTTCTGCGGCTTCTTTTACAAACTCGGGGTTTTTTACCGCCGCCGTATTGATCGCCGCCTTGTCGGCGCCGGCCAGCAAAAGTTTGCGAATATCATCGGTGGTGCGTACCCCACCGCCGACCGTCAACGGCATGAAACATTGTTCAGCAGTTTTATTGACCACATCATAAATGGTTTCGCGATTTTCGTGCGACGCGGTGATGTCGAGAAATGTCAGTTCGTCCGCGCCTGCCGCATCATAAAGACGCGCCTGTTCAACCGGGTCACCGGCATCAACAAGGTCGACAAAGTTGACGCCTTTGACAACACGGCCACCTTCAACGTCAAGACAGGGGATGATGCGCGCTTTGAGCATGTTGCAGCCTCAAAGGTCCGTTTCATGATGGCCGGATTGGCGTAGAATCTCGATCGCTTCGCCAATCGGAACCTTGCCTTCGTAAACGGCGCGGCCACTGATAACGCCGGCAATGCGCGTTCCACACTTTTCCATGATCTGTTCAAGGTCATCAAGCGATGACACGCCGCCGGAGATAATTACCGGGATCGAAACGGCGAGGGCAATTTCAAGGCTGGCCTCGGCATTTGCGCCCTTCATTTCACCATCGCGCCCGATATCGGTGTGGATGATGGCCGACACACCCGCAGTTTCAAAACGGGTCGCAAGGTCCACCGCCGACATGTCTGATACTTCAGCCCAACCTTCAACCGCAACCATGCCGTCCTTGGCGTCAATACCCACGGCAACACGGCCGGGGAATTCACGACACGCATCAA
>DAOVVL010000204.1 GCA_030637205.1 Thalassospiraceae bacterium
AAACGCCCGGCCAGCAAGCCCATGGCGGTGCTTTCCACATATCCTTCACAGCCGGTGATCTGTCCGGCAAAGCGAATGCGCGGATCAGATTTCAGGCGAAGTGTTTGATCCAGAAGTTCGGGGCTTTTGATAAAGGTATTTCTGTGCAGCCCGCCCAGGCGTGCGAACTCGGCATTTTCCAAACCCGGAATGGAACTGAAGATGCGTTTTTGTTCGCCGTACGTCAGCTTGGTTTGAAAGCCGACCATGTTCCACAGCGTGCCCAGCTTGTTGTCTTGGCGTAACTGCACGATAGCATGGGGCTTGTTGGTCGGATCATGCGGATTGGTCAGGCCCACCGGCTTCATCGGGCCAAATGACAATGTCATCGGCCCGCGTTCGGCCATGACTTCGATGGGCAGGCAGCCTTCAAAGTACGGCGTGTTTTCTTCCCAGTCCTTGAATGAAACCTTTTCGCCGTCAATCAGGTTTTGGATAAACGCATCGTACTGATCTTTTGACATGGGCAGGTTGATGTAATCCTTGCCGTCGCCCTTGTCATAGCGCGACTGGAACCACGCCTTGTCAAAATCAATGCTGTCTTTGTGAACGATGGGCGCGATGGCGTCAAAGAACGCCAGCTGATCGGCACCGGTCAGTTTACGAATAGATTCTGAAAGGCCATCCGATGTCAGCGGCCCGGTGGCGATGATGATGCTGTCTGTATCCAGCGCGAGGGGGTCGGTGATTTCTTCACGGCGGACTTCGATCAGCTCGTTGGCTTCAATGGCCGATGTGACCTCTGTTGAAAAGACCTCGCGGTCCACCGCCAGCGCACCGCCCGCAGGCACCCGCGCAGCTTTAGCCGCTTGCATGATCAGCGATCCGGCGCGGCGTAGTTCTTCGTGCAGCACGCCAACCGCGTTGGCCTCATGATCATCTGATCTAAAAGAATTGGAACACACCAGTTCCGCCAGCCCTTCGCCCTGGTGGGCAGCGGTGGTGCGGGTGGGGCGCATTTCGTGCAGCACCACAGGCGTGTCAGCCGCCGCCAGTGCCCACGCGGCTTCAGATCCGGCAAGGCCGCCGCCAATGACGTGAACGGGTGATATATTGGGTTTTGCGCTGTTCATGGTGGCCCACAGATAGAGCTTGGCTCGTCTGCTGGCAAGCCATTTTGTGCCCAGATAAGGCGGCCTTGACAGTGGCCACGTGCAGGCTTAATTCTCGGCTTAACAGGTGAGCCCAATGCGGCGCACATTTCAAAATCCTGAAGGAGTTCCGAGCGTGGATGATCTAACCTTTGATTCCGTTCTTGCCATTTTTTTGGCAGTAAGTCTTCTAATCGCCTTTCGTATGATGCCGCGCATCATGGCGTGGGGCGTTCCGTTTCAAGATGCCAAAGACGTCAAACAGCGCATGGAAAAAGGCGAAACAATTCTGTTCATTGATGTGCGTTCAGAAAAAGAATTTACCGGCGACCTGGGCCATGTGAAGGGCGCGCTAAACCTTGAAGCGGCGAACCTTGCTGAGCGGGTAAAGGAACTGGGCACTGCGCTGGACCCCCACAAATCTGAATCCGTGGTGGTAACTTGCCGCACCCACAACCGTTCGCCAAGTGCTGCACGGGTTCTGAAGTCGGCCGGATTTACCAAAGTTTCGGTGATGAAGGGCGGCATGATGGCGTGGAAAGACGCGGGCTATCCGACCAAGCGCCGCGGCTAAGCGCGCTTTCTCGCCCGGGTTTTAGTTTTAGCTTTAGCTTTGGTTTTAGCTTTAGTTTTGGCTTTGGTTTTAGCTTTGGCTTTTGGCCGCATCTTTGCTTTGGCCTTCGTCCTTGCCCCCGCTTTTAAAACGGCTTTCAGATAAAACCCTGTGTGGCTGGCCTTGTTGGCGGCCACCTGTTCGGGCGTTCCGGTGGCAACAATGCGCCCGCCTTTGGAACCGCCTTCGGGGCCCAAGTCGATAATCCAGTCCGCCGTTTTGATGACATCGAGGTTGTGTTCAATCACGACCATGGTATTGCCTTGATCGACCAGCGTGTGCAGGACTTCCAAAAGTTTGTTCACGTCGTGAAAGTGCAGCCCCGTGGTCGGTTCATCGAGAATATAAAACGTGCGCCCGGTTGCGCGTTTGGACAATTCCTTGGCCAGCTTGACCCGCTGCGCTTCGCCGCCTGAAAGCGTGGTCGCTTGTTGGCCGATGTGAATGTAGCTGAGGCCAACCTGATCCAGCGTCGCCATCTTGTCGCGAATGGCCGGAACAGCTTTGAAAAAATCCAGACCCTCTTCGACGGTCATATCCAGAACGTCGGCGATGGATTTTCCCCTGAACTGGATTTCCAGTGTTTCGCGGTTATAGCGTTTGCCCTTGCACACATCACATTCGACATAAATATCAGGCAAAAAATGCATTTCGATCTTGATAACGCCGTCGCCCTGGCACGCTTCACAGCGCCCGCCCTTCACGTTGAATGAAAAGCGGCCGGGTTTATAGCCGCGCTGTTTGGCTTCGGGCAGTCCGGCAAACCATTCGCGGATCGGGGTAAATGCGCCGGTGTACGTCGCCGGGTTGGAACGCGGCGTGCGCCCGATCGGCGACTGGTTGATTTCGACGATTTTATCCACCTGTTCCAGCCCGTCGATGCGTTCATGTTCACCCGGATGGACGCGTGAATTGTGCAGACGTTTGGCCAGCGCCTTATAAAGCGTATCGACCACCAGCGTGGATTTGCCACCGCCCGAAACCCCGGTCACACAGGTAAACGTGCCCAAGGGAAATTCCGCGTCAATGTGGTTCAGGTTATTTTGGCAGGCCCCGATCACGCTGATCTTTTGGCCTATGTGGCCTTTGCGGCGCGTCTCCGGGACAGCGACTTCCTGTTTGCCCGCAAGGTATTGCCCGGTGAGGCTTTTTTTGTTGGCGATGATTTGCTTAGGCGTACCACATGCCACCACTTCGCCGCCATGCACGCCCGCGCCCGGTCCCATATCGACCACATAATCGGCGGCGCGGATGGCTTCTTCATCGTGTTCGACCACGATCACGGTGTTGCCCAGATCGCGAAGGCGTTTAAGCGTGACCAACAAGCGGTCGTTGTCGCGTTGGTGAAGGCCGATGGATGGCTCGTCCAGCACATACAACACCCCGGTCAGGCCAGAGCCGATTTGCGACGCCAGACGGATGCGCTGGCTTTCGCCACCCGAAAGGGTGCCGGATTTTCTCGAAAGCGTCAGGTACTCAAGACCGACGTTTTTAAGAAAGCCCAGACGTTCGTTAATTTCACGCAAGATGCGGCTGGCGATTTCGCGGCGCTTTTTATCCAGCTTTTTCTCAAGACCGCCGAACCATTTCACCAGATCGGCAATGGACATTTCGGCAATTTCAGTAATGTGGTGGCCCGCAATCTTGACCGCCAATGCTTCAGGCTTCAGGCGCTGGCCGTTGCACGCTTCGCAATGGGTGACGGTCTGGAATTTTGCAATTTCCTCACGTACCCAACTTGAATCGGTTTCGCGCCAGCGTCGTTCCAGATTGGGGATCACGCCTTCAAACGGTTTTTTAACTTCATAAACCTTGGCCGCGTAATCGTATCGCATGGTCACGACTTCGTTTTTGGTGCCATACAACAACGCGCTTTGTGCCTTGGTGCTAAGCTCAGAAAAAGGCGTGTGCATATCAAACTTGTAATGTCGCGCAACACTTTCCTGGGTCTGCGCATAATAAGGCGATGTGCCTTTCGACCACGGCACGATCGCGCCGCGCGCTAACGTCAGGCTTTCATCAGGCACCACCAGTTCAGGGTCGACATACATCTGCGTGCCCAACCCGTCGCACGTCGGGCAGGCGCCAAACGGATTGTTAAACGAAAACAGGCGTGGCTCGATCTCATCAATGGTGAAACCGGAAACCGGGCAGGCGAACTTGGCCGAAAACGCGGTGCGGGTTGCCTTGTCCGCATCGTCAACAAACGCCAAACCATCGGCAAGTTGCAGGGCGGTCTCGAAACTGTCGGCCAAGCGGCTTTCGATGCCGGGTTTCAGTTTGATGCGGTCAACCACAACCTCGATGTCGTGTTTGACCTTTTTGTTTAACGCTGGCACGTCTTCGATATCGTACATTTCGCCATCGACGTTGACGCGCTGAAAACCGCGCTTGCTTAAATCCGCCAGCTCCTTGCGGTATTCGCCTTTGCGTCCGCGCACAATCGGCGCCAGCAACAAAATGCGCGTGGCCATTTTCATTTCCATGACCCGGTCAACCATCTGGCTGACGGTCTGGCTTTCGATGGGCAGGCCGGTGGTGGGCGAGTGCGGGATGCCGACGCGCGCCCACAGTAGGCGCATATAATCGTAGATTTCCGTTACAGTGCCGACGGTTGAGCGCGGATTTTTCGATGTGGTTTTCTGCTCAATCGAAATAGCCGGGCTCAGGCCTTCGAT
>DAOVVL010000345.1 GCA_030637205.1 Thalassospiraceae bacterium
TAACGCGTGGTGTTGGCCTGACCGCCATCATCGCCACCCACAACCCGGACCTGGCTGCGCGCATGGACCGAATCGTGCGCCTCGAAGAAGGTCACTTGATCGAAGACTAGGCGTTTCGCTTTGGGCCCCCGGTTTCTCCAACGATCCATCAATCCACCCCATACTTTCAGGGCCTTACGTCTTGTGGATAACCGCGCTTTAAATCGCTGACTTCAGCGCCCGGATGTGGAATCCTCTTTTGCATGAGCCACGCCGATTTCATCCACCTTCGCGTCCATTCCGCCTATTCATTATTGGAAGGCGCGATCCAGCCCAAGGATCTGGTGGTCCTGTGTGCGGAACACCGCATGCCCGCCGTCGCGGTCACTGACACCAACAACCTGTTTGGCGCGCTGGAATTTTCAACTGCCGCAACCCCCATGGGCGTTCAGCCGATTATCGGCTGCCAACTGGCGCTGGAGCGTACAGGCGAAGCGCAACCGCAAGCCCGGAACCTCAAAGAACCCGATCCCGATCAGGTGGTGGTGCTGGTGCAAAACGATCAGGGCTATCGCAACTTACTTAAGCTGCTCAGCCATGCGTACCTCGAAGGCGACCACGCCGAAGACCCCAAAGTCACGATTGACGAGCTGGCGGAATTTTCCGATGGCCAGTTGCTGCTCACCAACAGAGTTAAAAGCCCGATCGGGCGCTTGCTGCTGGACGCCCAGGACGACGAAGCCGCCCAGATGCTTGAACGGCTGAACGCCATGTTTGCCGGCCGGCTGTATGTGGAATTGCAGCGCCACGGGCTAAAAGAAGAAACCAACATCGAAGCGCGCCTGATCGAACTGGCCTACGCACAAGACGTTCCGCTGGTTGCCACCAATGAAGTCTTTTTTGCAACGCCCGCCATGTATGAAGCCCATGATGCGCTGATTTGTGTGGCCGCCGGGGCGTACGTTTCCCAAGATGAGCGCCGCCGCCTGACGGCAGAACATTATTTCAAAAGCCCTGACGAAATGAAGGTGCTGTTCGCAGATGTGCCAGAAGCCATCGCCAACACGCTGGTTATCGCCAAACGCTGCGCCTTCAAGGTGCCTATAATAGATCCCATCTTGCCGCCGTTTGATTGCGGCGAGGGCATGAACGAAATCGACGAGCTGAAAAAACAATCCGCCGACGGGCTTGAAGTCCGGCTTGAGAAAGATGTGCGCACATCTCAAATGAACGAGGACGCCTTTAATCTGGCGGCGCGCCCCTACCGTGAACGCCTGGAATATGAGCTTGGCGTGATCGCTGAAATGGGCTTTCCCGGCTACTTCCTGATCGTTGCCGATTTCATCAAATGGGCCAAGGTCAAGGGCATCCCGGTCGGCCCCGGCCGTGGTTCGGGTGCCGGTTCGGTGGTGGCGTGGGCGCTGACCATTACCGATCTCGACCCGCTGCGCTGGGGCTTGCTGTTTGAACGCTTCCTCAACCCCGAACGCGTATCCATGCCCGATTTCGATATCGACTTCTGTCAGGACCGCCGCGACGAGGTGATCCGCTACGTTCAGAAAAAATATGGCCGCGATCATGTGGCGCAAATCATCACCTTTGGTAAGTTACAGGCGCGCGCGGTGCTGCGCGATGTGGGCCGGGTGCTGGAAATGCCATACGGGCAGGTCGATCGCATCTGCAAGCTGGTGCCCAACAACCCGGCCGCCCCGGTGAGCTTGCCTGAAGCCATCAGGGCCGAGCCGCAACTGCGCGAAATGATCCGCGAAGAAAACGAGGTCCGCCATTTGGTCGAGATCGCCAAGCGGCTCGAAGGCCTGTACCGCCATGCCTCCACCCATGCCGCCGGTGTGGTGATCGGTGATCGGCCATTAAGCGATCTGGTGCCGCTGTATCGCGATCCGCGCTCCGACATGCCGGTGACCGGCTTTAACATGAAGTACGTCGAACAAGCGGGTCTGGTGAAATACGATTTTCTGGGGCTGAAGACCCTCACGGTTTTGGCTAAGGCCGTGGACCATGTGGCGCAAAGCGGCGTGGAAGTGGATTTGCTGGCCATTCCGCTGGACGATGCCAAAACGTTTGAGATGTTTGGCCGCGCCGAAACCCAGGGCGTGTTCCAGCTGGAAAGTGCCGGCATGAAGGAAGTTCTGCGCAGCCTGCGCGCCGATAAGTTTGAAGACATTATCGCCGTGGTGGCGTTGTATCGCCCCGGCCCGATGGAAAACATCCCCAGCTACATCGCGCGCAAACACGGCGAAGAAGAACCCGATTACCTGTACCCGACGCTGGAACCGATCCTCAAAGAAACGTTCGGCATCATGATCTATCAGGAACAGGTGATGCAGATTGCGCAGGAACTTTCGGGCTTTTCGCTGGGCGGGGCTGATTTGTTGCGCCGTGCCATGGGCAAGAAAATTCAGTCCGAAATGGATGAACAACGCTCAAGCTTTGTCGATGGCGCGAAGGCGCGTGGCGTTCCCGAAGCCAAAGCCGGGGAAATCTTCGATCAGGTGAACAAGTTCGCCGGCTACGGCTTTAACAAATCGCACGCGGCGGCTTATGCGATGGTGGCGTACCA
>DAOVVL010000072.1 GCA_030637205.1 Thalassospiraceae bacterium
AGCCGCACCGCCAAGCTGGAACGTGTTTGCCGCAATCTTTGTAATCTCATTGCCGTTGATGTTTATTGCTGTGGCGTTGCAGATGTCCATCGCGGTGGTGACGCGATCGATGAAGGAAGCACAAATTTATTTAGGCCTGTTGCCGCTGGTGCCGGCGCTTCCGGGCATGATACTGGTATTCACGCCGATCACGCCCGGCCAGTTTGATGTGATGGTGCCGGTGTTTGGCCAGATGCTGTTGATGAGCCGCTTGATAATGGGCGAGCCGGTGCTGATATCACAGGTTGTCTCGGCCTCGCTTTCCACATTCGTCGCGGCGGGCCTGATCTTCCTGCTGGCGGCCAAATGGTTCCGCCGCGAAAAGATGTTTGTGCTGGGCTAGCGTGGATTAGTGCCTGAAGTGACGCATGCCGGTCAGCACCATGGCAATGCCGGCTTTGTTGGCGGCCTCAATAACCTCGTCATCGCGGATCGATCCGCCGGGCTGGATCACCGCCGTGGCACCGGCGTCGATGGCTTCCAGCAAACCGTCGGCAAACGGGAAAAACGCATCCGACGCCACCACCGAACCCTTGGCCCAGCTTTCAGCGTCACCTGCGGCTTCGGCGGCTTGTTCGGCGCGAAAGGCTGCGATGCGGCAGGAATTCACGCGGCTCATCTGGCCCGCGCCGACGCCCACGGTTTGTGCGTCACGCGCATAAACGATGGCATTGGATTTAACGTGCTTGGCGATGGTGAAGGCGAATTTGAGATCCGCCATTTCTTTTTCGGTGGGCTGGCGATCGGTTACCACGTTTAGCTCGCTCGTGAGCTGGTTGTCGCGGCCCTGTACCAGCAAACCGCCAGAAAGCATCTTGACCGTCATGGCATCGTCTTGTGGGTTGGGCATGGCGCCGGTTTTAAGTACGCGGATATTTTTCTTTGCAGCCAGAATGGCCAGCGCCGCTTCATCAATATCAGGCGCGATCACCACTTCGGTGAAAATTTTCACAATCTCGGTGGCGGTCTCGGCATCAAGGGTGCGGTTCAACGCCACGATGCCGCCAAAGGCACTTTCCATGTCGCACGAATAGGCGCGCTTGTACGCGTCAGTAAGTGATCCGCCCACCGCAACGCCGCACGGGTTGGCGTGTTTGATAATGGCACACGCCACGTCATCAAATTCTGCCGCCAGCTCGAACGCCGCGTCGGTGTCATTTAAGTTATTGTATGAAAGCTCTTTGCCTTGCAGCTGGGTGGCGGTGGCAACGCCCGGGCGGTTATCGCCGTTAGTGTAAAACGCCGCCGCCTGATGGGGGTTTTCCCCGTAACGCATGGTTTGTTTCAGCTCGCCTGTAAAGCTGATGCGTTTAGGCCATTCGGGCTCAACTTCGCCCGCGAGCCACGTTGAGATGGCGGTATCGTATGCGCTCGTGCGTGCGAAGGCACGCTGGGCCAGTTCGCGGCGCAGGTTTTCAGAAGTCGCCCCGGCGTTTTCCTGCATATCAGTTTGGATGCGCGCATAGTCTTCGGGTTCAACGACGATCGTAACGTCGGCATGGTTTTTGGCAGCAGCCCGGATCATCGCGGGGCCGCCGATGTCGATGTTTTCAACGCTTTCATCATACCCGGCACCGCGCGCGCGGGTTTCTTCAAACGGGTACAGGTTGACGCACACCAGATCGATGGGGGCAATGTCGTGATCTTTCATGGCTTGTTGGTGCTCAGCGTTACCGCGAACCGCCAGTATGCCGCCGTGAATTTTCGGCTGCAGGGTTTTGACCCGCCCATCCATAATTTCGGGAAAGCCGGTGTGCTCAGAAACTTGAGTGACCTTAACGCCTGCGTCCATTAACGCCTTGGCGGTGCCGCCGGTAGATAAAATCTCAACGCCTTGGGATTCTAAAAACTTGCCGAACTCAATCAGGCCGGTTTTATCTGAAACGGAGATCAGGGCGCGGGCAATAGGCTCGGACATATCAGGGATCCTATGTTGAAAGTACGAAACATTCTATGAGCATATAATTGAAAGCGATATAGCAGCCGTAAGCGGTCAAAGCCACCCCCAAATACGCCCGGGTTCGCCATATCAAACCTTAGCCTGTGAAGGCGAAAGAGCTTCTGCAAGCCCCACGTCGAGCGGTATGGGTTGGACCTTTAGTTCGTGGCGCATTTCTGCGGTATCAACAGCTTTATCTTCGAGCAGGCGCTGGGCTTCTTCCATGCGAATTTTGGGTAAAAAGGGAATTTTGGGCGACAGCCACACCAACGCCCATAAAACAAAGTTGGGGACCGGAACGATAAAGACCCGCTGCTGCAATGTGGCGGCAATGGTGCGAATAAATTGCGCATAGCTTACCGGTTCAGGACCGCCGATAAAAATAGACCGCCCTGATAGGTTGGGGGCATCTATGGAACGCACAACGCATTCAACGACATCGCTAAAATGAATGGGTTGGATGAGCGACCTTCCCCAGTTCGGCAGGGGGATCACGTGAAATTGCTGTATGGCGCGGGCAATCCGGTTCACATTATTTTCGCCCTCGGTTCCATACACCATTGTTGGGTGCAGAACGGTCCATGGAAGCGATGAGTTCTCGAGAAAGCTGACGGCAGTCCGAATATGCTCTGCTGCTTTATCCGGGAACCGGGTCAAGCAGCGGGCCGACCCCAAAACGATCAAGCGCGAAATGCCTTGCGGGCAGAACTTGGCAATATCGGCTGTGGCCATCGCGTGGGCGGCGTTAATAACAACGTCACCGTCTTTGATCAGGGTCGCATCAATGTCGCCGCGCCGAAGGCTCAGTACGGCGTGATCACCGGGAAGTTCGTCCAGGACGTTAACCTGACTGCCAACCGAAAGGGTGTCGTAACCTTCTTGCGCAAGTCTTCGAACAATGGCGCTGCCAATTCTGCCGGTTGCACCGAAGATTACAATGCGCGGAAGATGGCGATTTATCAAAGCTGGTCTTTCCCGTCACGGTTTGAGGTGGACGTATATTCCGGCACCTGTTTTGATATTTCCTGTAAAAGATCGACCAGGTCACCACGCTTGCAGGCGTCTGATATGTTTTCAAGCGAAGCGATTGTATCGGATAAGCTTTTTATGCGTGGCGATGCCAGCAAAATACCGGGGGCGTCGGTTGCCAGTGGTGGTTCTTCTCCGTGAAAAATTTCCTCAAACAGTTTTTCGCCGGGCCGGGCTCCGGTGATTTGAATTTCAATATCCTTGTCAGGCTCAAGGCCAGCAAGGCGGATCATCTGTCGCGCAAGATCGATAATCTTTACCGGTGCCCCCATGTCCAAGACAAATATTTTACCGTCGGTGGCGTGGTCCTGGATGCCCATGGTTGCCGATTGCAAGACCAGCTCAACGGCTTCGCGCACCGTCATAAAATAACGCGTCATGTCGGGGTCGGTTACGGTCAGCGGTCCGCCCGCTTGAAGCTGTTTTTGAAATAACGGCACCACCGATCCGGTTGATCCCAGCACGTTACCAAAGCGCACGGTTACAAAGCGGGTTCCATCTGCTTCGCCACGTTCCTTATCCAGTGCCTGACAGTAAATTTCAGCGGCGCGTTTGGTGGCGCCCATTACATTGGTCGGGTTCACGGCCTTGTCGGTTGAAATCATAACCATTAACCCAACGCCCGCCTTGACGCACGCATCCGCCACGTTGCGCGTGCCGATGGTGTTGGTCAGCGCACCTTCCAGCGGGTTTTCTTCGACCAGCGGAACGTGTTTCAGCGCCGCCGCATGAAACACCAGTTCGGGTTTAAATTCGCCAAACACCCGGTCCATGCGCGCCCGGTCGCGCACATCAGCCAGCACCGATGTGCGTTGTACTTGCGCGTGATCGCCCGCAAGCTCACGGTCGATCAGGTAAAGCGCGTATTCGGAATTTTCCGCCAACATTAAATGCGCAGGCGCAAAGCTTGCGATCTGTCGCACCAGCTCAGACCCGATAGACCCCCCGGCCCCGGTAATCATGACGCGCTTGCCTTCGATCATTGCCGCCATGGCGCTTCGGTCCAGCGGTTGTTGCGGACGGCCCAGCAGATCCTCAATAGCGATGGGGCGAATTTCCGTTTCGTCTGCAAGGCCCGCTTTCAGTTCATCGACCTTTGGCATGCGCGCCAGCGAAAGGCCCAGACGTTCGCCCTGTTGCAACAGGTCGCGAACCCCTTCGCCTTTAAGTGCGTCTTTGGTCAGCACCAGACGCTGCGGGTGGTTGCCGGTTTGGTTCAGGCGCTCGACCACGTGCTCAAGCTCGTCGCAAGTCCCCATGACCTCAACGCCGTGAATTTGCCGCCCGACACGGCCCTTGGTTTCGGAAACAATGCCGACCGCGCGATAGTTGCCGCCGCCGCTGCGCCCGGCGCGAATGAACAATTCGGCCTCATCGCCCGCGCCCACTAACAACACCGGAATTTGCGGACGGTCACCCTGTTGCAAATGCCAATCGAAGCGGCGGTCCTTGAACCAGCGATATAAAAACCGCGGCCCACCCAACAGTGCCAACAACACAAACCAGTTGATAAACGGCAGCGAACGCGGAATGCCTTCAAGGCGCGACAGCAAAAACATTTCGAGAAAAAAGATCACGATTAAAACGCTAACGGCTTTGGCCAACTGCACCAGATCGTTCATCGAGGCATAGCGCCAGATGCCCCGGTAAAGCTGCATGGCCAAAAAAGTTACCGCCGCGGTCGCGGTAAACATCAAGGTGGCGGGCAACAATACGGCGCTTTGATAGGAATCGAACTCAAAACCCAGGCGCAGGCCCATGGAAAGGCCAAACGAAATGGCCGCCATGCCAACGTCATGGACAAACGCTATCGCCGCGCGGCGGCTTGGAAACAAGGTTTTGGGCAAAAATGCCATGGTTGGAATGTGCCCCCGAAAGCGATACCGGTCGTTAGTTTTTAAGCAAACGCGGGAGCTTAAACCAGACACCCGCCCGCCAGATTATGTCACGGGCAAGCTAGCACGTTTGCGTGCGCGGGGGGGAAGGCAAAATTGGAAAAAAGGCGCAGGGCCTTGGGGTTAACCTTGGGGCTTAGCCCTTCAACAGGCCATACTGCACGATGCAGCGCACGGCGCTGACGCCGTCCATCCAGCCTATTTTTTTGCCCTCTTCATAGGAACGTCCGTGATATGAAATGGCGACTTCATGAACCCGAACTTTGGGTTTCAGGTGGCCCAGCTTGGCGGTCATTTCGGGCTCGATGCCAAAGCGGTTTTCACGCAGATCCATGGCGTTGATCACGTCGCGGCGAAACACCTTGTAACAGGTTTCCATATCGCTCAATTGAAGGCCTGAGAAAAGGTTGGAAAGGCGCGTCAGCAGCTGATTGGCAATGGTGTGGCGCACGTACTTTGCGCCTGCGGGCAGTTCGTTTTTAAAGCGCGATCCGTAAACGACCTCTGCATCGCCGTTGATGATGGGGGCCAGAAGGCGTGGGTATTCATTGGGGTCGTATTCCAGGTCGGCGTCCTGCACCAATACGATGTCACCGCTTGCAGCGCCAAAGCCGGTGCGCAGCGCCGCGCCCTTGCCGCCGTTTTGGCTGTGGCGGATGGCCTTGATGCGTGGTTCCATTTCGGCCAATTGTGTCGCAATGGCAAAGGATCCGTCGCTTGAGCAATCATCAACGATGATCAATTCAACATCCAGCCCCGCCGTATCACAGGCCATCACACGCTTGACCAGCTTTTCCAGCGTCGCTTCCTCGTTGTAACAGGGAACGACAATGGAAAGGGTCCCGGGTTTATGCGTATTCCACATCATGGCGGCGTTGCTCACGTTGATAAAGCCAATGGCGGCGCTCAGGGCTTGTGGGGTCATCGAATTCATTTTACGTCTCCGAACCAATAAATTAAGTACGTTGACGTTTTTTCTACCACGTGTGCCCGGATTTGCCTGTGATCCTCATCGTGTTTGGTAACAAATTGTATTTAAAGCAGGAAATCAAGCTTTCTCAAGCAGGAAAGCCCATTTTATTAGCGCCCCGTTGCCTGAAAGCGGCCCTGAAACGACAATTTGCTCGCTATGTTTGGGCAAGCCCAAGGTGGCGGCATAAATGCTTTCTTCCAATGTCACTTCGCCGCTTGAAACCTGAAAGCGCCACAGTTCTTTTTTGCCAAGCTTGATCAGCACCCCTTGGCCGCCTGAAAGCAGCGACGCATGGGCGCGCGGGTGCAAATGAAAGCGGATGGTGAATTGTTCGCCGCCCGTGCCGACAAGGCGGTCTTCGCCGCGCAGGCTTTCGCCATCAACACTTAAAAACAGTGCCCGGTGATGGGTCAGGCCAAACACGTTGGCATATCCGTCATGGTTGGCCTCAACCAAAATACCATCGGTATCGCTTTGATTGCGCACGCACTTCACATTGAACGGCCCGCGCCGCATTCCACCGCCGTCGATAAAGCCCGATGAAGACGTATCGTTGACCACCAACGTCGAATGCGCCGCAGTGGCGGCAAGGGCGGACCGCCACGGCTCTTCAGTGGTGCCGCGATCGCCGCAGTTTACAATCATGCGCTGGTTGTGGCTGCTCATCTCAAAGCTTAGCGTACCCGCATGGTGGCGGCTGCCGGGGCCGCCGGGGTTTCCTGTATCCATGATGATGTGGGTGGTTCCCGCAGACAGCCGTTGAAATCCCGCGTACGGCGCGCCGGTTGGGGGCGCGGCGGCCGATCCGCTAAACAACAGCAGTTGATCAAATTTCCCGCTATCGCCCACACCCGCGCCGTTGAAAAGTGCCGCCCCGCCATCTGGGTGGCGCAACATGCGCAACATCGGTGCGGTGCGGTCGATGGCGCTCTGCAGCCACCCCGGCACGTCTTCGCCAAAGGCCGCCAGCATGTTTTTTACTTCGATCAGGTCAGATAGCACGGCGGCCTGGATTTCCGGGTTGCGTTCCACATGGCCGCCATCGGGCAACACCTGGGCTTGAATTTCTGCCTCAAAACTGCGAAGCGTCTGGGCCTTGATGCGCGCCTTTCCAAACAAAGCGTGCGCCGCGACGACCAGCCCCTTGATTGCGTGCAATCGTTTGAACCCGGCGCTTTCAGGCGGCAGGCTGCGCGATATGTGGCGCGCATCACGCACCAGCGATTTGCTAGCACGACGGGAAAATTCGCGGCCGTGTTCACCACCGCTCAAAAATTCCCAGTTGCCCAGCCAATGGGTGATGCGTTCAGCCGCCACATCGGGTGCCCACGAGATGCGATCCCAATGATGGTTGGCCTCAATCCATTCACTTAGTCGCGCGTGGGCAAAGTCGCGGGCGTCGTCACTGGCCTCAACGCTTGCGAGTGCGCTGAGGTCTGACACCCAGGAAAATCCATGAAACCATCGTTTCCATTTTTCCGATGCCTGTTCCGGCAGTGCGGTGGCGATGGAAAGTGCGAACATTTCGCCGCGGTGTTCGAACTGGCCTTGGGTCAGCCGACGGCCGCGTTCCATTTCGCCGGGCCACAACAATACCAAGCCCCCGGGAATTTTTGATGGCGCTTTGCCTGCCACCAGCCACCGATATAACGCGCTCGCCTGAAAGCCGCCACGTTCGATGTTGGCTTTGCGGGGATTTTTTATCGGAACCAGGTCCATTCAATGTTGCCTATCTGCTTAATAACGCATCAGAGCTTCTTAAGGCGTGCTGCAAAAAAACCATCCATGAAACCGATGTCATCAAAATGGCAAGGAAGCGTGCGCAGTTGGCCGGCACTATTGAGCAGCTCACCCATGCCCCCGGCTTCAGCACCCGAAACCGGCCACGCTTCAACAGGCGCGCCGCTTTGGATTAACCGGGTGATCTGTGCCTCGCTTTCCTCGGGTTCCAGCGAACAGGTGCAATACACAATGCGCCCGCCCGGTTTGACCATTTCGATGGCCGCTTGCAACAAGCGCGCCTGAACGCCCGCCAGCTTTTCAATGTCAGAATCGGATTTAACGCGCGCCACATCGGGATGGCGGCGAAGCGTGCCGGTGGATGAACACGGCGCGTCCAGCAGTACCGCATCCGCCAGGTGTTTAGGTCGCCAGGTAGCGGTGTAATCGTATACAATGTTGGCTAAAAATCCGGTTCGTTCTGGGTTTTGCTTTACATCCTCATGTCTTTTC
>DAOVVL010000186.1 GCA_030637205.1 Thalassospiraceae bacterium
ACAAAAGCTGATAGGTGCGTTCAGCGGCGCGCAAATCACCCCCCGCCAGCCCCAGATCGCCATCAACCACGCCGACCAGCGTCAGCAGTGGAAAGTGATAGCCCTTGGCCACCACCTGGGTGCCGATAATTAAATCCACGTCATGGGCCTCAATGCGGTTGACCAGATCCTGTGCTTTTAAGGGCCCCGCCAGCGTGTCGGAGCTGGCCAGCGCCATGCGGATATCGGGAAACAGTGCGCTCACCTCTTCGGCCAGTCGCTCAACACCGGGGCCGCAGGCGGCAAAGCTGTTTTCATCTTCGCATTCGGGGCATTTATCGGGCTTTGGCGCCACAAACCCGCAATGATGACATTGCAGGCGCGCACCTTGGCGATGTTCCACCAGCCACGCCGAACAATGCGGGCACTTCAAGCGATGCCCACAGGTGCGACACAGCGTCAGCGGCGCATAGCCGCGCCGGTTCAAAAACAGCATCGCCTGTTCGCCCGCCGCAAAAGCCGCCTTTAGCTGCGCAATCAGGGTGTCGGACAACCAACGCGTAGCGGGCAGTTTTTCTGCACGCATATCCACCAGTTCAACTTCGGGCAGGGTGGCCCCGGCGTGGCGTTCGGGCAGGTGTTCGAGATGATACTTGCCACTTTGCGCATGCGTAGCACTTTCCAATGACGGCGTGGCCGATACCAACACGATGGGAATTTCGCCCAGGTGCGATCTGACCACCGCCATATCGCGCGCGTGATAGATCACGCCTTCTTCCTGTTTGAACGCGGGGTCGTGTTCTTCGTCAATCACGATCAGGCTTAGTTGGTGAAACGGTAAAAACAAAGCTGACCTTGCGCCCACCACCAGACGCACACTGCCATCATTTACACCGCGCCACGTTTCGCGGCGCTTCGCTGAGCCTAAGTCCGAATGCCAAACCGCCGGGGGGCTGCCAAAGCGCGCTTCGAAGCGCCTGAGCCATTGGGCTGAAAGCGCAATTTCCGGCAGCAGCACCAAAACCTGACCGCCTTGTCTGAGCGCCTCGGCCACCGCTTCGAAATAGACTTCGGTTTTGCCCGAACCGGGTACGCCATCCAACAACGTAACCGATCGGCCGTGGCCCACCCGCGCCGCCAGTGATTTGGCCGCCGTGGTTTGAGCCGGGGAAAGTTCCGGCCCCGGGGCATCGGGGTCGGGTGCGGGCCAGTTGGGTTTGTGTGTTACTTCAACGCCCTCAAGTGCGCCGGCCTTGGCCAGACCTGTGATGACCGAACTTGAACACGCCGCTTCGCGCGCGATGTCGACGCTAAATGCAGGTGCCTGGCCAGCCATAAATTCCAACACGCGTTTACGCGCCGGGGTTATTTTGAGTTCCGGCATTTCATCGGCCAACACCCACGCGCGTTCAGACTTTGGCGGCTCCAGCGCATCGGGCACATTTAAGGCCATTTTCAAAACCGATCCGGGCGACGCCAGACAATACCCCGCCAGCCAGTCAATAAAGTCGCGCATCACTCTGTGCATGGGGGCGACCTGAAAGCGTTCAATCACTGATTTAAGCTTTTTCGCGTCAACCGCCCCACTGCCCGGCCCCCATACCACGCCGGGTAGCGTTCGGGCGCCAAGCGGCACGCGAACCACATCGCCGGCGCTCAGCGATTGGTCCGGGCCGACCTTGTAGTCATAAAGCCCGCCGTCAATTCGCGCGCCAAAGGTGACCGCCACCAGCACCAAAATCCGCGCATCGGGGGCGAATTTGGCGGGTTTTTGGGGTGTTTTTGGCGGATTCATGGGCATTTTCCAACAAGTACGGCCTGATTTTAGCCATTTGGCGAATTGTTCACCGATTCGCCCCTCTTCGGAAGGAAAGCATTAACAAAAATGACCGATGATGGATGCTTAATCACCCGATTCGGGCCCCGCCTGCAATCAGACGGGCAAAGAGGAATACCCATGAGCAGCAAAACAACCGGCCGCAAGAACATCTCACCCACCTTCAACGAAGATGAAGTGGGCGAATACCTGTTGGAACACCCGGATTTCTTCTCCCAGAACCCGGAAATTCTGGTCAACATGGCCACCCCCGGCCGCTTTGAGCCGGGCAAGGAAGGTGTGGTTGATTTTCAACAAGTCATGCTTGACCGCCTCAAGGGTGAGATCGAGAACCTGACGGCCTGTACCCAGGACGTGATCGAGACCAGCCGCACCAACATGAGCTACCAGACCCGCACCCACGCAGCCATTTTGGCGCTACTGTCGGTGGACGATGCGCAGACGCTGGCGCACATCGTGACGCAGGATTTACCCCTGTTGCTGGATGTGGACGTGGTTGCCTTTGGTTTTGAGCGCGACGGTAACGCCACGCCGACGCTTTTATCGCTGCCCGGCGTGCGGGCATACCCGAAAGGTTATGTTGATGGTTGCCTTGGCGAAGGAACCGAAGTTCAATTGATGCGCGATGTACTCGATGACGGGTCCATCTTCGGAGAAGCCGCCAGTCTGGTGCGCTCGGCCGGTATGGCCCGGTTGCGCCAGGGTGCCTACACCCCCACCGGTCTGTTGGCCTTGGGGTCTCGGACCGGCGGTGCATTTCATCCGGGTCAGGGAAGCGAATTGTTGAACTTTCTTGCCCGCGTGGTCGAAAAGATTTTTCACCGATGCCTCGAAACCGCGCCACTACCCAAATTATAAGTTCCAAGCCCCCGGAATTTTGTGGGGAGCCTGCCCTGAAGACGGCTTTGGCTGGCTGGCTCGAATGGCTGGCGGGTGAGCGACGCGCGGCTGAGAAAACGGTGCAGTCTTACACCCGTGACGTTCAGGGGTTTTTGAAATTTCTCACAGATCATCTGGGGTTCGTTCCCGGTGTGCAGGATCTGGAAAAGCTGAAACCCGCTGATTTTCGTGCCTTTCTGGCTCATGAAAACGCGAGCGGAAAAAGCCGCACCACCATTGCGCACAAGATGTCGACACTGCGCACCCTGTTTCGTTACTTCGATAAAAACGGCGTGCTTTCCAATGCCGCCGTTGGCGCGGTACGCACACCGCGCATTCCCAAATCTATTCCCAAGGCGCTGGGCGTTGTCGAAGCACTGGACATGGTGGAAAGTGCCGACATCCTCACCGACGAGCCGTGGGTCGGCAAGCGCGACAAGGCTTTGTTGACCCTGCTTTACGGTTGCGGGCTTCGCCTCGGCGAAGCCATTGCGTTGAACGTTGGTGACATTGCCGATTCCAGTTTGGCCCACAGCGACGCCATGACGATTTTGGGCAAAGGGGGCAAGGAACGGGTGGTGCCGATCCTGCCGGCGGTTCACAAAGCCTTAAACGATTATACGCGCGCGTCGCCGTTTCCCATGACCCCCGGCAGCCCGTTATTTCTGGGTGTGCGCGGCAAACGCTTAAACCCCGGAACGGCGCAGGCGGCGGTCAGAAAGCTTCGTGAATTTCTCAACCTGCCCGATACCGCAACGCCCCATGCGCTGCGCCACAGCTTTGCCACCCATCTTTTGGCGGGCGGTGGCGATTTGCGCACCATTCAGGAATTGCTGGGTCATGCTTCGCTTTCAACCACCCAACGCTATACGGATGTGGACCAAGCGCGCTTGCAGTCGGTTTACAACCGCGCCCACCCCCGCGCCCGGCGCAGCAAATAAGCAAAACTGAATTTACAACGCATTGATAAACCTGATAAATCCCTGCCCCGCGAGGATGTGCCCATATGATACTACCTGTAAACTTGCTTTTCTAATATAACAGATGCTCATAAAAAAATTTTCTGGGGAGAGAGATCAATGAAAATTCGTAAATTCGCAGCCATTGCGCTGAGCACTTTGGCCATTGTGGCCGCAGGCTCCGTCGCAAACGCTGACACTCATCCAATGAAGCCTTTCGTTCTGGCTTCCAACGGTTCCGGCAACATGGCTTCCGCCGTTACTGAGACCACCGCCAAGCTTACCGGCGCCGGGTTCCAAATCGCCGGCACTTATTCGCCGTATCCTGCCGTAACCGTGATCGTGGTGACCAACGGTGCGCTTAAATCCCATGCAGGTAGATCTGAAATGGGTGGCTTTGGTGCCATGCAGCGCGTGTCCGTTACCGATATGGGCGGAAAAATCCAGGTTTCCTACACCAACCCGGGGTACATGGCAGCGGCCTACCGCATGGACGGCGATCTGGCCAGCACCAAGGCCAAGCTTGAAAAAGCTTTGGGCAAGGGTGAAGAGTTCGGTCTCGAAAGAGGCAAAACCGCTGCTCAACTGGGCAAGTTTCATTACATGATTATGATGCCTTACTTTGATGAGCCCAACCTGTTGGGTTGTGCCGACAGCCACACGGACATGATCAAACGGGTTGAAGGCAACCTTGCCAAGGGCGCTAATGGCCTGACCCAGGTTTACCGCATCAACATTCCGGGCAAAAAAGAAGTTGTGTTCGGCGTTGCGTCGAAAGGCGAAGACAAGTTACAAAACGACGATTTCATCATGAGCGAAATCGATTTCAAGGACGTGCGTTCAAGCGCGCACCTGCCGCATGAAATTGTGGTTTCCGGTGACAAGGCATATGCGCTGTCACTGCGTTTCCGCATCGCCATGAACTTTCCTGATCTTTCCATGATGGGCGCCAACAGCTTCATGAACATCATGGGCAGCCCACCTGCTTTTCAGAAGGCTATCACCGAGCTATCGGGTGGCGTTTTCAAGGGTCAAGACAACAAGGCTGAGTGCACCTAATTTAAGGGTCGTTATTCAAGCCATCTAACT
>DAOVVL010000150.1 GCA_030637205.1 Thalassospiraceae bacterium
GAATTAAACGGTGTGCCGGGGCCGGTCCATTTGCTGGAAATGAAGGACAAGATCGGGCTTAGCGCGGATCAGTTACAGGGCATAGAGCAACTTTACAAGCAAATGAAAACTGAGGCCATTGTACAGGGCGAACGTTTCATTGCGCTTGAGCTGGAACTTGAACTGCTGTTTCGCAGTGGCGCCATCACACAAGAAGCACTTCGTGAAAAGCTTGGCAAGATCGCAAATGCCAGAATGGAACTGAGGTTCACGCATTTGGCAACGCATCTGAAAACGCCCGGCATTTTATCAAAAGCCCAGATCAAACAGTACAACCAACTGCGCGGCTATTTAGACACTGATCCATGCGCCAACATTCCTGAAGGCCATAACGCTGAAATGTGGCGCAGGCACAACGGATGCGATTAACCATTCGGGCCAGCGGCCCCCGAATTGTGGGGCCGGGCAGCAAAAGGCGAGCGCCGGCCTGCAAGATATTTGTGAAGGGGTAATGGTGGGCGGTGAGGGGCTCGAACCCCCGACCCTCTCGGTGTAAACGAGATGCTCTCCCAACTGAGCTAACCGCCCGGAAATCGCGGGGACATTAACCGCCCAGCCGCGCGTCTGCAAGCGTTCAATGCACCCTCAGTCGTCGCATCCTCAGTCGTCGCCTCAGTCACCGTGGTCGTCGTGGTGGTCGTCATCGTCGTCATGGTGATCATCGTGGCCTTTGCTGGCCTTGGAACGGGTGCCTTCGCGCTGACGTTCAAACCGGCCGCCTGTTTTCAGATCCTTCAGTTGTCCTTCAAAATCCTGAACCTTGGTTGATTTGCCGCCCTTGGCGGATTTGGGAACCTTCATGCCCTTACCAACCTTGGAAATCGCGCCCTTGGCCGAAACCGTGATGTTCCTTCGTGCGGTGACGGTTCGTGGCGGGTCATCGGGGCGCTCACGCGAACGCACCCTAAAGGCCCCGGCGATCACGTTCAGGGTCGTGGCCCCGTTTTCTTCAACGAAGATCACCGCTTCGCTGCCACGAATGCCCAGACTTGCGGTGGGGGTTACAATGGAAACCTTGTTGCCCTTCATCGAACCCGAGATAAAGCGAAGGGCGCCCTGGGTGAAGTTGTAAACGGCTTCGCCTTTTTTGGTTTTCGGGTTGTAAACAAACGAGTCGATGGTGAGCTGCGCGCGTTCACCGAGAAACAGCTGGGTATCGTCGTCCAGCTTGATCAGGATGGCAGCGCCGCCTGCGGTTTCGATCAATTCACCGTAGGTGACGTCATAGCGCGGGAATTTGCGTTCACGCGATCCGCCAATGGGCGTGCCATAGGCATCGGCGCGTTGCTTGGCGACCTTGCCGACCGCGTCCGCCGCCTGGGCCTGTGGCATGACCCCGAAGGCAAGCCCAATCAGGACGGTCAGGGCAAGCAGGGCCTTCAGGGGCTTCAGGCAGGCAAGCCACCCGAACTTAGGCGGGTTCCTGACGGGTGATAGGGGGCGTATGATGGGTGGTTGCATATTCTCCTCCCGTGTTGGCTGGTTTGGGTGAAACGGAGAATTCAAGAAGCTAAGTATGCGCTTTTTTGACGCCTTTTTCACGGACCAAGTTGAGGCCTGCCAAGGTGGCCGGGCGGGGGGCTTTGCGGGGGGCACTTTATTTGGCCAAAGGGCGCGGTTGCGCTTGACACCCGGCAGGGGCTGATTTACACGAACGCGTCCTCTGTCGGCATCGTCCGGCGACATATATGGGGGTGTAGCTCAGTTGGTTAGAGCGCCGGCCTGTCACGCCGGAGGTCGCGGGTTCGAGTCCCGTCACTCCCGCCATTATCTCTCAAAAACTCAGCTTCAAACCGCCGCAAAGGGCGGTTTTTTTGCGCCTTTTGTGCAGCATTTCAGTTACCCCTTAAAAAAAAGGCCAAAATTCCGCCATTACAACCACTTGGGGGGTGGCGGTCCTACCCGTTTGGGCTTTGGCAGCCCCGGAAAATGGCCTATAAGAAGGGAACAGACCCCTGAAGGGGCGCTACGGTTTCCAGATTTGGGGATGGGGCCGGAGCGAACAACAAACAACAAACGACCTGGGGAGGTCTTGCAGATATGAGGGAGACGTTTTCCAGGCGTCTTGGATTTCCACAAAAGCCGCCGTTTGTTGCTTTCGTGTGGAACCTCCAGCCAATCATAGCTTTAAGCACGCACCGCGCCCGTCGGGGCAGGGGGCGCGCATGAACGCTGGCATGTTGATCGATAACGTCCTGCTGGGCGAATACTTCCCAATTCTGGTGTTTCTTGGAATCGCGATCGCGCTGTCGGTGTTTTTGATCGCGGCGTCCATCATCATTGGTCGCCAGAAACCAGATCCTGAAAAACTGTCGGCTTATGAGTGCGGCTTCCCACCCTTTGATGATGCGCGCACCAAGTTCGACATCCGGTTTTACCTGGTCGCGATCCTGTTCATCATCTTTGATCTTGAGGTCGCCTTTCTGTTTCCGTGGGCGGTATCGCTGGGCAGCATCGGTTTGTTCGGTTTCTGGTCGATGATTGTGTTTTTAGGCGTGCTGACCATCGGCTTCATCTATGAATGGAAGAAGGGAGCATTGGAATGGGAATAAACCATACCCCCCCTGACGGCAGAGGTTCCGGCGTAAGCGCAGGTAGCGAACTGGAACAGGATGCACTGCTAACTGAGATCAGTGACGAAGTTCACGATCGTGGCTTTGTCGTTGCCAGCATCGACAAGCTGGTTAACTGGGCGCGTACCGGTTCCATGTGGCCGATGACGTTCGGCCTTGCGTGTTGTGCAGTGGAAATGATCCACGCCTATATGCCGCGTTATGATCTTGATCGTTTCGGGGTGGTGCCACGGCCCAGCCCGCGCCAAAGCGACATCATCATTGTGGCTGGAACGCTGACCAACAAAATGGCCCCGGCCTTTCGCAAGGTCTATGACCAGATGGCCGAACCACGCTGGGTGATCTCAATGGGATCGTGCGCCAACGGCGGCGGTTATTATCATTATTCATATGCGGTGGTGCGCGGTTGTGATCGCGTGGTGCCGGTTGATATTTACGTGCCGGGCTGCCCGCCAACTGCGGAAGCACTTATTTACGGCATCTTGCAACTGCAAAAGAAAATTCGCCGCACCGGCACATTATGGCGTTGAGCTAAAAGTTTTAAGGAAGTTTAAGCTGAATGGTTGAAGCACTTAAAGATCTGGGCGAAATTATTGCCGATGCGTTAGGCGATGCGCTGGTCAGCAGCAAGATTGAATTCGACGAGTTGTGCATTGTTGTTCGGGGTGCTGAAATTGCGCGCGTGCTGACCTATTTGCGCGATGATGTGAATTGCCAGTTCAAACAGTTGGTCGATATATGCGGCGCCGATTATCCTGAACGCGAAAAGCGTTTTGATGTGGTCTACAACCTGTTGAGCATGACCCACAACCGTCGCATCCGCGTCAAGGTCGAAACCAGCGGTGCCACCGGCGATGATGTTCCCAGCGTGGTGCCGGTGTTTTCCACCGCCGGCTGGTTTGAACGCGAAGCCTGGGACATGTACGGAATTTTCTTTGTCGGTAATCCTGATCTTAGGCGCTTGTTGACCGATTACGGTTTTGAAGGCCACCCGCTGCGCAAGGATTTCCCGCTGACCGGTTTTGTTGAAATGCGTTACGACGAAGAACAAAAGCGCGTTGTGTACGAACCGGTGCAGCTGACACAGGACTTCCGCAATTTCGATTTCCTCAGCCCGTGGGAAGGCCCGGCGCCGTTACCCGGCGACGAAAAGGCAACTGATGATGGGGAGGGTGCTTAAAAACCATGTCCCATAACCAGATCAAAAACATGACGCTGAACTTCGGCCCGCAACACCCGGCGGCCCACGGTGTGTTGCGCATGGTGCTGGAAATGGATGGCGAGATCATTGATCGCGTCGATCCGCATATCGGCCTGCTGCATCGCGGCACCGAAAAACTGATTGAACACAAAACATACATGCAGGCGGTGCCGTATTTTGATCGTCTCGATTACGTGGCGCCGCAAAATCAGGAACACGCGTTCGTGTTGGCGGCTGAAAAACTGATGCAGATCGAAGTTCCCGAGCGCGCCCAGTACATTCGGGTGCTGTACGCTGAAATTGGCCGCATCCTGAGCCATATTCTCAACATTACTTCCTATGCCATGGATGTCGGCGCCATGACCCCGATGTTGTGGGCGTTTGAACACCGTGAACACCTGATGGAATTCTGCGAACGGGTTTGCGGCGCGCGGATGCACATGAATTATTACCGTGTGGGCGGCGTGTCACGCGATATGCCCGACGGCCTTGCCGATGACATCTGGGAATGGACGGAAAAATACCCGCAGATGTTGGACGACATGGAAACCCTGCTGACCGAAAACCGTATTTTCAAACAGCGCACCGTTGATATCGGCATCGTCACACCGGAACAGGCGCTCGACTGGGGCTTTACCGGGCCGAACCTGCGTGCCAGTGGCTTTGCGTGGGATTTGCGCAAGAGCCAGCCGTATGATGCTTACGCGAAAATGGATTTCGACATTCCCGTGGGCAAGTACGGCGATTGTTATGATCGTTATCTGTTGCGCATGTATGAAATGCGCGAAAGCCTGAAAATCATGCGCCAGGCATTGAAAGAAATGCCCGACGGCCTTCATGCGGCTGATGACCGGCGCGTCACGCCGCCGCCGCGCGAAGAAATGAAAACGTCGATGGAAGCCCTGATCCATCATTTCAAACTGTTTACCGAAGGCATTCGTGTGCCGGCCGGCGAAACGTACACCGCCGTCGAAGCCCCCAAAGGGGAGTTCGCTGTGTATCTGGTGTCGGACGGTTCCAACCGTCCCAACCGCTGCAAAATTCGCGCGCCCGGATATGTGCATTTGCAGGCGATGGAATTGATGTGCAAAGGCCACATGCTGGCCGATGTGGGGGCCGTGATTGGCTCTATTGATGTTGTGTTTGGTGAGATCGACAGATGAGTACAGAAAACGCAAACGCAGCGGGCGATTTTGCTTTCACTAAAGAAAGCGCCCAGCTGGCAAAAGCAGAAATTGCCAAGTACCCGAAAGGGCGCGAGGCAAGTGCCGTGATGCCGATTTTGATGATCGCCCAACGCCAGAACGATGGCTGGTTGCCGCAAGACGCCATGGAACAGGTTGCCGACATGGTCGGCTTGGCCCCGATCCGCGTTTACGAGGTCGCGTCGTTTTACACCATGTACAACCTTCAACCGGTCGGCAAAAACCATGTACAGGTCTGCACCAACATTGCGTGCATGCTCAAAGGTTCCGACGAAGTGGTCAAGGTTTGCAAAAAACGTCTGGGCATCAAGTTCGGCGAAACTTCCACGGATGGCAACTTCACCCTTTCCGAAGTCGAATGTCTGGGCGCGTGCGTGAACGCGCCGATGATGCAGATCAACGATGATTTTTATGAAGACCTTGATGGCAAGACAACCGAAGCGGTCTTGGGTGCGCTTGCCAAAGGCGAAACGCCTGCGCCCGGCCCGCAATCGGGGCGCAAGGGTTGCGAGCCAGCAGACGGCCTGACCACGTTGGGCAAGTCCAAGCCAAAAACCACGTCGAAAAAAGGGAAGGGGTGATCCATGCTTGCAGATAAAGATCGCATCTTCACCAATATCTACGGGTTGAAAGACACGTCGTTGAAAGGCGCCAAGGCCAATGGCGTTTGGGATGGCGTTGACAAGATCCTCAAAAAAGGTC
>DAOVVL010000085.1 GCA_030637205.1 Thalassospiraceae bacterium
CACCACCACCGGGTCCACCGTGATCACCGGGCTGGATACGGCGCCGCCGGGCATTTTGCTGTGGCGCGCTATCCTGCAGTGGTTGGGCGGCCTGGGTATTATCGTGATGGCCATCGCGGTGTTGCCGATGATGGGCGTTGGCGGCATGCAGCTGTTTAAGGTCGAAGCGTTCGATGCCGGCGAAAAAGTATTGCCGCGCGCGGCGCAAATTTCAGCCGCCATGGTCATCATCTTTATTGGCCTGACGGCGATCTGGGCGCTGGCCTTGTGGCTGGCGGGCATGACGCCACTGGAATCCACGGTTCACGCCATGACCACCATTGCAACCGGCGGGTTTTCCACATCGGACGCATCCGTCGGCCATTTCAGCAGTTGGACGGTGGATGTGATTATCACGCTGGGCATGGTTGTGGGCTCGTTGCCGTTCGTGCTTTACCTGCAAGCTATTCGCGGCAAGCCGTGGCTGATCTGGCGCGACGAACAGGTGCGCGGATTTTTTGCCATTGTGATTGCCTTTGTGATCGTGGTGACGGGTTTGCTAAGCATCAATACGGGCATGGACCCGCTGACGGCGCTTCGTTATTCGGCGTTTAATATTATTTCCATTATGACCGGCACCGGGTATGCCACCGCCGACTATGGGCTGTGGGGAAGTTTCGCGCTGCCGATCTTTTTCTTTGTCATGTTCATTGGCGGCTGCGCCGGATCGACCACGTGTGGCATCAAGATTTTCCGCTTTCAGATTTTGTATGCCGCCGCCGGGGTGCAGATCCGCCACCTGTTGCAGCCCCATGGCGTGTTCGTTCCCTATTACAACCGCAGGCCGGTTGCCGATGAAGTCATCATTTCGGTGCTCAGCTTCTTCTTTGTCTTTGGCCTGACGTTTGCCTTTTTAGCCCTTGGCCTGGGCATGCTGGGGCTGGATTTCCTGACCGCGGTTTCCAGCGCCGCTACCGCCATTTCCAATGTCGGCCCGGCGCTGGGGCCCATCACCGGACCGTCCGGTAATTTCCAGACCCTGCCCGATGCCGCCAAGTGGCTGCTGGCGGTGGGGATGTTACTGGGAAGGTTGGAGCTGTTCACCGTGCTGGTGCTGTTCAGCCGCACGTTCTGGCGCGGCTAATTAACCTGTTTATTCAACCCAGGCGCCAAGGTCGGAACGAATGCGGCTTTCCATTTCAACGTCCAGATCGGCCATCAGGGTTTCAATCATTTCAAACCAGATTTGTTCGCGTTCGGCCAACGAAACATCTTCGTGGATCAACACGCTGCGCTGGGCGTTTGCGTTTAACACGCCTTCGGTTTTGCCAGGTATGGCATCGACCTCAAGACGGATTTTCAAAGTGGCCTGGTAATCAGCCGTGGGTTCGGGTGTAAACGCACCAAGGAAGCCGGTTTCTTTTTTGTCCTGCGGAATTTCCAGCACCGAAGCTCGAGTCACAATAAAGCGCGCTTCACCGTTTCCGCCCAATGCCCGAAGACGTTGGTGCGCCCAAAGTCGGGCGGCTTTTTCAGGTGAGGTGGGAAAGCGGTGTTCAACGTTGGGTGCTTTCATCGGCGAGCTGTAAGTGGAGCTGATATTTATTCGCCCGACCTTCAAGCCAATCGGTTCCAGATGGGAAAATCCCAATTGCGGAATTTCAGGTGCCGGGGGTTTGGAAGCGCACGCCTGCGTTAATAACGCAGCCGGGGCTATGAGCGCCAATATCAGAAGGCTTTTGAAGATTTGTTTCATGGGCGCGATTATGATCCCGTGCCGACATAGTTTCAAGGCAGTTTCAGGCGCTGTTCGCACAATTGTCCGCGCCCTTGATTTGCTCTAATTCAGCCTCTTCAAAGTGATAGGTCTTTTTGCAAAATTCGCACACCACTTCGGCCCGGCCTTGGGCATCAAGGATTTCTTCCGCCGGGAAAGACTTGATGGTCGAAGCCACTTTTTCACGCGAACAGCGACAGCGATGAAACAGCGGCCGGCTTTCAAACACCCGCACCCCGTCTTCGTGATACAGGCGAAACAGCAAGTCTTCGGAACTTAAAGCCGGGTCCAGCAATTCTGCGCGGGTTAAACTTGAAAGCAGCGCCACCGCACGGCGCCAGTCGTCGTCTTCATCCGCCGGATCGGCTCCGGGGGCGGGCGGCATGCGCTGAACCATCAGCGCACCGGCGCGCGCGTGAGCAAAATCGGGCTCGGTTCCGACATCTGCCGCCAGCCAGATGGCGCTTTCGAGCTGTTCAGAATTTCTAAGGTAATGATGCGCGCAATCAGAAATGTTCGCCCCATCCAGATCGGTGATGCCTTGATAGCGTTCCGTGTGGCTACCTTGGTCGACCGTGAACGCCATGTGTCCCGCACCCAACAAACGCACCACCGGGGCGGATGCGATATCGCTTAAAGCCTCAACACGGGGGCCATCGAAGCGGGCGTAACCGCGCATCGCGCCTTGGGACGTAACATCGGCAACCATCAGGCTGACGGGGCCATCACTTTGAGTTTGCAGGCTAAACAGGCCGTCATATTTCAGCGCACTGGCCAGCGTTGCCGAAAGGCACAGGGTTTCGGCCAGGATCTCGGCCACCGGCTGGGGATAGGCATGGGGTTTCAAGATGTGTTCCAGTTCACGCCCGAGACGCACCAGACGCCCACGAACGCTCACGCCTTCGATCTGAAAGGTGAGCGATGCATCAAAAGAATTGGAAACGCTTGCGTCCATCGGTGCGGCGATCATTTAGCCCATGCACCAGGCAAGAATACCCTTTTGCGCATGCAGGCGGTTTTCGGCTTCGTCCCAAATGACCGACTGGGGCCCATCGAGAACTTCTGCGGTCGCTTCTTCGTCGCGGTGCGCGGGCAGGCAATGCATGAAAAGCGCATCGCCGTTGGCCAGCTTCATCCGCCGGGCATCGACCTGAAACGGCTGCAAAAGCTTGTGGCGCCTTTCAGCATCCGCATCACCCATGGAAACCCATGTGTCGGTCACGATCAGGTCTGCGCCCGCACACGCCTCGTCGGCATCAATGGTGTGGCTGACGTTTGCGCCTTCGCTCAACGCCCAGTCGAGCGCGCTTTGCGGCAAGCTCAGTTCCGGGGGCGTCGCGATGGAAAGCGAAAAACCGAACCGCGTGGCTGCGTGAACAAAACTGGCGGTCATGTTATTGCCATCGCCACAATAGGCGACTTTCTTGCCTTTTATTGAGCCACGATGTTCTTCATAGGTCATCACGTCAGCCATCAACTGGCACGGATGCGACGCATCGGTCAGCCCGTTGATTACCGGAACGTCGGCATATTCGGAAAGCTCAACCAGTTTTTGCGGATCATCGGTGCGGATCATGATGGCATCGACATAGCGCGACAGCACGCGCGCGGTATCGGCCACGGTTTCACCCCGGCCCAACTGGCTGTCATTGCCGCTAAGGATCACGACCTCGCCGCCCAGCTGTTTCATGCCCAGCTCAAACGAGACGCGGGTCCGGGTCGACGGCTTTTCAAAAATCATCGCCAGCGCCTTGCCTTCAAGCGGGCGCGCATTGCCGGTCTTGCCCGATTTAATCGCACTGCCCAGATCAAGAATTTCGCGCAGCGTTGCGCTTTCCAACTGGTCGAGATCGAGGAAATGTTTAAGCTTGCTCATATCAAGCCCCCCCTTCTGCATCTGCCACTTTTTCGACGATGGCAATGGCTTCATCAATGTGGGCTTGCTCAATAATCAACGGCGGCAAAAAGCGGATCACGTTATCGCCTGCCGGTGCCACCAACAGGCCGGCTGCTTCCAGCTTGGTTTTGAAAGCCCGGTTTTCGATATTGTCGTTGCATTTCAAACCCAGCATCAGGCCCTGGCCGCGCACCTCAACAAACAGGTGCGGATATTTTTCAACCAGATTATTTAGCGCCGCTTCAAGTGCGTTGCCGACTTCGATGACGTGATCGAAAAATCCGTCGCCCAGCAATACATCCAGCACCGCACCGCCCACGGCCATGGCCAGCGGATTGCCGCCATACGTGGTGCCGTGGTTGCCGACTTTTAACACGGCGGCTTTTTCAGTAGCCAGACACGCACCCAGCGGAAAGCCGCCGCCGATGCCTTTGGCAGTTGCCACCACATCGGGTTTGATATCGGCCCATTCGTGGGCAAACAGTTTGCCGGTCCGCCCCATGCCGCATTGCACTTCGTCAAACATCAGCAAGATGCCAAATTCATCGGCAATGGCGCGAAGCCCTTTTAAGTATTCAGGCCCGGCGCCATAGACGCCGCCTTCACCCTGAACCGGTTCCACCAGCATGGCGGCAGTTTCCGGCCCGATGGCCGCGCGCATTTCGTTTAAATTTCCGTATGCCACATGATCAAAGCCCTCAACCGCCGGGGCGAAGCCGGCCAGCATCTTTTCCTGACCGCCCGCCGCAATGGTTGCCAGCGTGCGCCCGTGAAACGCGTTGTGACAACACACCACCCGGTATTTTTCCGGGTTGCCATTGTCATCGTGATATTTGCGCGCGATCTTGATCGCCGCCTCAATGGCTTCGGCGCCGGAATTTGAAAAGAACACCCGATCAGCAAAGCTGGCATCGACCAACCGCTGGGCCAATTTAATCTGGCCCGGAATGGTGAACAGGTTGGATACATGCCACAGCTGATCGGCCTGGGATTTCAGCGCCTCAACCAGATGGGGGTGCGCATGACCCAGCGCGTTGACCGCGATGCCTGCATAAAAATCGAGGAAGCGTCGCCCGTCGGCCGTGTACAGATAGACGCCTTCGCCTTTAACGAAGGCGAGGTCTGACGGCGCATAGGTCGGCATCAACGCTGACATGGGTCTCTCCTCGCAAAAATGTTTGTCGTGCTTAAAAAATAACATACGGACGGACCGGAGGTTTCAGGGCCGGTGCCGCCCGCGAAAGCCGGGGATTATGGGAATCCGGCCCGGTTCTGTCAATATAAACGCAGATAATTGGGGAAAATGGCTGTTTTTCAGGCCTTGAGCTTGTAGCCGGTCTTGAACATCCACCAGCACAGCACCCACAGGCCCACATCGACCACCGCCACCACCACCATTCCAAGGCCCAGCGGCGCATCGGAATAGCCGATAAAGCCGTACCGAAAGCCGTCAATCATATAAAAGAACGGGTTGAACAGGGCCACGGTCTGCAAGGATTCTGGCAGGCGGTGGATCGAATAAAAAGTTCCGGAAAGAAACGACAAGGGCGTCACGACAAAATTGGTCAGCCCTGCGATGTGGTCGAACTTGTCCGCCCACACGCCGCCGATAACACCCAGCAGCGACAGCATCATTGATGCACCCACCGCGTAATAAAAAATGTAACCGAGGTGAAAAATCTCGACCGGGGCAAACAGGGCTGTCACCGACGTCACCACAATGCCCACCGCCACGCCACGGGTGACCCCGCCAAAGGCCATGGCAAAGGTCAGCTCATGGGCGGTAAACGGCGGCATCAGGGTATCGACAATGTTGCCCTGAATTTTTGAAATCATCATTGAGCTGGATGTGTTGGCGAACGCGTTTTGCACAATCGCCATCATCACAAGGCCCGGCACCAGAAACTGGATAAACGAAACATCACCCACCACCTTGATGGCGCTGCCAATGGACAGGTTAAACACCGCCAGAAACAACAATGTGGTTACCACCGGGCCGATGATGGTCTGGGTATATACCTTCAAAAAGCGCCGCACCTCACGAATATAGAGGGTATAGAGGCCAAGCCAGTTATGTCCGGTTATGCTGTACATGAGTTTTTCCGAGGCTTTTCGCAGTTTGTGGGTGGCGGTTTCGACACCGCTCATTGCACTATATAGTGTCTGGACGGGTTTTCACCAACCCTGAGCGCACAATTAACCGTGTAACCGTGACTGATAATAGTGGCAGGCCCGTTGATGGAACCGCAAGACGACCCCGATGATCGCCAGCCAGCAAGATCTGGCAAATCCAGGAAAAAGCCACGGGTGGTTCGCAAAATGACCGAACCGCGCCTTGCCAATATCGCGCTGCATTATCTGGAACGTTATTCATCCAGCGCCGAAAACCTGCGCCGGGTGCTGCAACGCCGGGTCTATAAATCGCTGCGCGCGCACCCCGATTTAGATGAGCCGACCACGCGGGGCTGGATCGATACCTTGATTGAGCGTTATCTCGAAGTCGGCCTGCTGGACGATCAGGCCTACGCCCAAACGCGCACCCGTTCCATGTTAGACCGCGGCGAAGCACCCCGGTCCATCGCCATGAAACTGGCGCAAAAAGGCATCAACGCAGACGGTGCCAAGGAGGCGCTATCACAACTCGAACAAGATTTCCCCGAACCGGAATTGCAGGCCGCGCTGACGGTTACCCGCAAAAAACGCCTGGGCCCTTACCGCGACCCTGAAATGCGCGAAGAAAAGCGCGACCGCGATCTGGCGGCACTTGCGCGGTCCGGGTTTTCCTACGATACGGCCAAGAAAATGATCGACGCCGAAGACGTGCCAGAACTGGAAGCTATGTTTGAAGAACTCCTGAACGGGGCTGTTGATTAGGCTTTGGGCTGGCCATTTACTTGTGCCAAGGAATAGCTATCATCGCGCTTAACACCTGAAATCATCTGGAAACATGTATGCAATCGATTGAAACATTTTGGGCGCTGGTACGCGACGTGTGGCAAGGCGGGCTGTACGGCGTTGATATCGGCGCAATGATCGTGGCGCTGGGCATTTTTATTGCCTTTCTGGTATTCCGCCAGGCGATCACCGCGGTAATCCTGACACCGTTGAAAATTCGCGCCAAGCGGTCTGAGACCGAGATCGACAATAACATCCTCGAAGTTCTGGAAAGCCCGGTCAGGATGATCCCGGTCGTGCTCGGCTTTTTCTTTGCATCTGAATATCTGGAACTGGAACAAACTTTTGAGACGTTCGCGCACGATGTGGTGCGATCACTTATAGCCTTTGTCATTTTCTGGGCGCTTTACCGGTTGGTTGATCCGCTAAGCCACCTGATGGGCAAGTTGGAAAAGGTGTTCACCCCGGCGCTGGTCGAATGGTTGGTCAAGGCGATCAAGATCGTCGTCGCCTTAATCGGCGCCGCATCCATTTTGGAACTGTGGGGCATCAAGGTCGGGCCGATTTTAGCAGGCCTTGGCCTGTTTGGCGTCGCCGTGGCGCTGGGCGCGCAGGACCTGTTCAAAAACCTGATCGCCGGAATTCTGATTTTGGCCGAACGGCGCTTTAATAAAGGCGACTGGATCCGCGTCGATGGCGTGGTCGAGGGCACCGTGGAACACATTGGTTTTCGCTCAACCATGGTCAGGCGGTTCGACAAAGCGCCGGTTTACGTTCCCAACACCAAACTGGCCGATAGCGCGGTCACCAACTTTACCGCCATGACGCACCGGCGCATTTACTGGCACCTGGGCGTTGAATACAACACCACCATCGAACAACTGCGCACCA
>DAOVVL010000172.1 GCA_030637205.1 Thalassospiraceae bacterium
CATCTACCCGATCCAGGGTGCATGGCAGTGGGGCGGCGGCTGGTTGGCTGAAATGGGCTTTGTTGATTTCGCCGGTTCCACCATCGTTCACTCTACCGGCGGCTGGGCGGCACTTGTCGGTGCGATCATCCTCGGGCCGCGCCTTGGCAAGTACGCAGCGGACGGCAGAGTGTTGCCGATCCCCGGTGCGAACATGCCGTTGGCAACGCTGGGTACGTTCATCCTGTGGCTCGGCTGGTTCGGTTTCAATGGCGGATCGCAGCTCGCCCTTGGCACCGCAGCAGACGCCATCGCCATGGCCAACATTTTTGGCAACACTTCCATGGCAGCAGCCGGCGGTGTGGTTGCGGCGGCACTGTTAACCCAGGCGCTTTACAAAAAGGTTGATCTGTCGCTGGCATTAAACGGCGCCATCGGCGGCCTGGTATCTATTACCGCCGGTCCCGATACGCCAACCATCGGTTCAGCCATTTTGATCGGTGCGGTTGGCGGCCTGATCGTGGTGATCGCGGTTCCGCTTTTAGACAAGCTGAAGATCGATGACGTGGTCGGTGCCATCCCCGCGCACTTGTTGTGTGGCATCTGGGGAACCATGGCGGTTCCGCTGACCAATGCAGACGCCAGCTTTGCCACCCAGTTGACCGGCGTTGCCGCCATCGGCGCCTTTGTGGCCGGATCATCTGCGGTATTCTGGCTGGCACTTAAACTCATCGTCGGCATCCGCGCCAGCGAAGACGAAGAGATGCTGGGTCTGGATAAGTCTGAACTGGGGCTGGAAGCCTATCCTGAGTTCGGACGCGGCGGACACAGCACTTAAAAGACGACCTACGCCTGTCACCCATCCGCTGGGCGGCAGACAAGACCGAGGCCGGAGAACTGCTCCCCGCTTTCTCCGGCCTCGCTTTTTGCCCTAATTTTGGGCAGTTTCCCCTGCGCTGCCCGCTATGTGGGCATTTCCACGGCCCCAACACCCCCCGCCATCCTCGCTATCGCTGATTTACGCCTTGGTTTCAAGGTGTTGGCAAAGTTCCCGTTTTTGGCACGGAACTTGTAAACCACAAGGCCAATGCCGCATTTTGCGGTCACCACGCCCGGCCGGACGTGGTGGGGGAGACATTGCAAAGGCGGAACAATCTAATGGATACCACAATCGGTTTTGACGTATTTTTCGTGCTGATGGGTGCGGCCATGGTACTGGCCATGCACGCGGGCTTTGCTTTTCTGGAGGTCGGAACCGTGCGGCGCAAGAACCAGGTCAACGCCCTGGTGAAAATCATCGTCGATTTCTCCGTTTCCACCATTGCCTATTTTTTCATCGGTTATTCGGTCGCCTACGGGGTCGATTTTTTCAGCACCGCCGCCATCCTCAGCGGCGCCAGCGCACCTGAAGACGGCGGCTTCGCCTTTGCCCAGAACGGCTACGATCTGGTCAAATTCTTCTTCCTGCTGACCTTTGCCGCTGCGGTGCCGGCGATCATTTCCGGCGGCATCGCCGAACGCGCCCGGTTTTATCCCCAACTTTTCGCTACCGCGATCATTGTGGGGCTGGTTTATCCCCTGTTTGAAGGTGTCGTTTGGGGCGGCCGCTTTGGTATTCAGGACATGTTCGAAGGCGCATTTGGCGCCCCGTTCCATGATTTTGCCGGCTCGGTTGTGGTTCACGCCATCGGCGGCTGGCTGGCGCTGGGCGCGGTCGTTATGCTGGGCGCGCGCCTGGGCCGCTACAAGCCAGACGGGCGCGTGGTCGGCATTCCGCCGTCCAACATTCCGTTTCTGGCGCTGGGATCATGGATTTTGGTGGTCGGCTGGTTCGGTTTCAACGTCATGAGCGCCCAGTCGGTCGGCGGTATCAGCGGGCTGGTGGCGGTCAACTCTTTAATGGCCATGGTCGGCGGTGTGCTCACCGCGATGATCGTGGGCAAAAACGATCCGGGCTTTGTTCACAACGGCGCGCTGGCAGGTCTGGTTGCGGTTTGTGCGGGATCTGATGTGATGCACCCGCTGGGTGCGCTGGCCACCGGGGTTGTTGCCGGGGGCTTGTTTGTGTGGGGCTTTACGCAGGCACAAAACAAATGGCGCATTGATGACGTTTTAGGCGTGTGGCCCTTGCACGGCATGTGCGGCGCGTGGGGCGGCATTGCGGCGGGCATCTTTGGCCTTGAGGCCCTTGGCGGGCTCGGCGGCGTAACCTTTACGGCCCAGTTGGTCGGCACCGTGGGTGGGGTCGCCTTTGCCACCCTTGGCGGCTTTTTGGTCTATGGCGTGCTCAAAGCCAGCATCGGCATCCGCATGGACGCCGAGGACGAATTTAACGGCGCTGACCTTTCGATCCACCAGATCTCGGCCTACCCGGAAGAGGATGTGCGCGCCTGATAATTGCCCAACAATCACCCAAGTTTTGGGCGACTTTCCGGCTCCGAAACGAGCCATCTGCCCGCCGCCCGACTGTTGCGTTAATCCTTCAAGATCGGGCGTTAAGGTCTTGTAAATAAGGGCGGGTGTAAAAAGTTAAGATGGCTTGGATCGCCCAAAAGCTCGCGCTCGGCCCGCTGCTGCCCGCAGGGGTCAGAGCCTTTATCGTCAACCGCCTGTGGGAAGCGGCGGCGCTGGCATTTGCCGGCGTGGCACTGGCCTATGGGCTGGCTTTATGGTCCTACGCACCGGGCGACCCATCCTTTAATTCTGCCACCGATGGCGCTGCGCTCAACTGGCTGGGCCGGCCGGGGGCCGCACTATCTGATCTGATGATCCAGTCATTTGGTTTGGCCGCCTGGGCACCGGTGGTGGCCGTGCTGGCGTGGTCATTTTCTTTCGTGCGCAAACGCGCGGTCACGCATTTGTGGTTTCGCGTCGTGTTGCTGCTAAGCGCCATGCTGTTGCTTTCCATTTGTGCATCGATCATTAAACCGTTTGCCGGGTGGCCGCTGGCCACAGGGCTGGGCGGATTTAGCGGCGTGGTGTTGCTCGAACGCCTGACCGCTTTTGTGCAATCGCTGGGCGCGCCGGAAGCTTTTTTCAATACCCTGACGCTGGCCGCAGCACTTGCGATCCCCGGTTTGATGGCGATGGTCTTTAGTTTGGGTTTGCCGACATCTGACTGGCGCGCGCAGGCAAAAGCGGTGATGTGGATCAACCGTAAATTTGGATCTTACATTTTACTGGGCGCACAGCGCATCCCGATGCCGGGCAGTGAAACCCATGAAGATGGTGAAGAAACGCGCACCTCTATTGTCAGGGCACGACGCACCGAAGGCACTGCGGGCAAAGCGCGCATGCCTCTGCGTGCGAAAAAGAAAAACCTCATCGCGCCCACCGCGCCCCAGGTCAAAACCGGACGCAAGGCAGCCGCCGAGCGCCAACCGAAACTGGATCTTTCACCGGGGCAGGAATACAAGGCGCCGCCGCTTGATCTTCTGGACGTGCCCGATCCATCGCGCAGCGCAAACGCACCAAGCGCCGAGGCACTGGAACAAAACGCTGCCATGCTTTCGGGTGTGCTCGAAGATTTCGGAATCCACGGCGAGATCGTCAAGGTTCGCCCCGGCCCGGTTATCACGCTTTATGAACTTGAACCCGCACCCGGCACCAAGTCGTCGCGGGTGATCGGCCTAAGCCACGACATCGCGCGCTCCATGAGCGCCGTTTCGGTTCGCGTTGCCACGGTTCCGGGGCGCAATGTCATTGGCATCGAGCTGCCCAACCAGGCCCGCGAAATGGTTCACCTGCGCGAACTGCTGGCATCGGTTGATTTTGAAAAATCCAAAGGCGCGTTGACGCTGGCGCTGGGCAAGGACATTGGCGGGGTGCCGGTCAACGTTGATCTTGCCCGCATGCCGCATCTGTTAATTGCGGGAACAACCGGTTCGGGTAAATCGGTTGGCCTGAACGCCATGATCCTGTCGTTGCTGTATCAACATTCGCCCGAGCAATGTCGCTTTATCATGATCGACCCCAAGATGCTGGAACTGTCGGTTTACGACGATATCCCGCACCTGTTGTCGCCGGTGGTCACGGACCCATCCAAGGCGGTGGTGGCATTAAAATGGGCGGTGCGTGAAATGGAAGAACGCTACCGCGCCATGAGCCAACTCGGTGTGCGCAACATTACAGGCTACAACCAGCGCATCCGTGAAGCCGCCAAACGTGGCGAGACCATGATGCGGCGCGTACAAACCGGCTTTGATGATAACGGCAAACCGATATTTGAAGAACAACCCCTTTCCACCGACCCGCTGCAGTTTATCGTCATCGTGGTTGATGAAATGGCCGACCTGATGATGGTCGCGGGCAAGGATGTAGAAGCCGCAATCCAGCGCCTTGCGCAAATGGCGCGCGCGGCGGGCATCCACTTGATCATGGCGACCCAACGCCCCAGCGTCGATGTCATCACCGGGACCATCAAGGCCAACTTCCCGACCCGTATCAGCTATCAGGTCACGTCTAAAATTGATTCGCGGACCATCCTCGGCGAACAGGGCGCAGAGCAATTGCTCGGCATGGGCGATATGCTTTATATGGCCGGTGGCGGGCGCATCACACGCGTCCACGCCCCGTTCGTATCTGATCAAGAGGTCGAAGAGGTGGTCAGCTACCTCAAGGCCCAGGCCCAGCCGCAGTACCTTGAAGAAGTCACCGAAGAACCAGATACCCCTGAATACGGCGGTCCTGCAGCCGCTGGCGGCAACGCCGACGATGTCCTTTATGATCAGGCCGTCGCCATGATCGCGCGCGAAGGAAAAGCCTCGACAAGTTTTATTCAAAGACAGCTACAAATCGGTTACAATCGCGCCGCCCGTATCATTGAACGTATGGAGGCGGAAGGCGTGGTCAGTAAGGCAAACCGTGTTGGCCGTCGTGAGGTTCTAGTTGGCGATGTTAGTGCGCAAGCTTCTTAAAGTTTTATCCCCCAATATTTTTATTGTGGCGACCGTGGC
>DAOVVL010000287.1 GCA_030637205.1 Thalassospiraceae bacterium
ACCCGCTGTTTGACCGCCGGGATGGCGTGGGCGCTCATGGACAGCTCATGCACACCGAGGCCCAGCAGCAGGGCGGTAAAGCGCGGATCGCCAGCGACTTCGCCGCAGATGGAAATGGGGATGCGACACCTCAGCGCCGCATCGATGGACATCTGGATCAGGCGTAAAACGCTGGGGTGAAGCGGATTGTACAAGCTCGCCACCTGTTCGTCGGTGCGGTCAATGGCCAGTGTGTACTGGGTCAAATCGTTGGACCCGATGGCGAAAAAGTCACAGGCCCCGGCCAGCGTATCGGCGGTCAAGGCTGCTGAGGGCACCTCGATCATGGCGCCCAGCGGCGGCAGGGGATCGGCAATGGCGATCTTTTTGCGCTTGAGCTTTTGCGCCACCTTTTTCAGAATATCGCGGGCTTTCTTGATTTCGCGAAGGGTCGAGACCATCGGCAACAAAATACGCACCGGGCCCAGAGCGCCGGCGCGCAGGATGGCCGCCAACTGTGCCTCTAAAAGGTCGGGTCGGGCCAGCGAAAGGCGGATCCCGCGAAGCCCCAGCGCGCTTTGCACACTTTCACCAATATCTTCGGTCAACGCCTGCGCCAGTTTTTCGCCGCCGATATCCAGCGTGCGCACGGTCAACGGCCGCCCATCCAGCATTTTGACCAGATCGCGCATGACTTTGTATTGTTCTTCTTCGCCGGGCAGGTCTTCGCGGTTCATAAACATGAATTCCGAACGCAGCAACCCGATGCCCGCGGCCCCTGCCATCATCACCTGGGGCATTTCGATGGGCAGTTCCACATTTGCGTACAACGAAATTTCGACCCCGTCGCGCGTAATGGCGGGCTGACGCTTGAGACGCGTAAAGCGGACCTGGCGGCGTTTGTTTTCGGCTTGGCGAGCTTCAAAGGTGGCCAGCGTTGAGGGCGTGGGGTTCAGGATCACGCGCCCCACATCGCCGTCGATGATGACGCGATCGCCAGAACGCGCAGCCCCGATCAGGCCGGCTGCGCCGAGCACCGCGGGCAGGCCCAGGGCGCGGGCCATAATTGCGGTGTGGCCTTCGGCGCCGCCTAAAACGGCGGCAAAGCCGTTGATGCGTTTGGGGTCAAGTTGGGCCGCATCCGCGGGGGTCATTTCTTCGGTGATGATGACTGAATTTTTTGGAACCCGTTTGAGGACTTTGCTATCGGCTTTGGTCAACGCGCGCATCAGGCGGTCGGCGACTTCGCGGATGTCGTCAAGGCGCGCCGCGATGTAGCTGTCGTCTAACTGGGCAAAGCCCTGGGTGATTTCATGGATTTCTGCCTGCACTGCGGCTTCGGCATTGATGTGGTCGTCCTTGATGCGCCTGAGCGTGCCGCGCACCAAACGCGAGTTGCCCAGCATTTGGGTATAGGCATCGAGCAGAAAGCCCATTTCTTCTGCCGCCGCTGCGGGCAGGCTTTCGGCCTTTGATTTAAGGCGCTCGATCTGGCGCCGTGCCGCGCCCAGCGCCTTTTCGAAACGCGCACATTCTTCTGCGACCTTGCCCGGTGCAATGGGATATTCGGGTACCGCAACGGCCCCGCTGTCGCGTACATGCACGGTGCCGATGCAAATGCCCGGCGAAACGCCAAGCCCGGCGATCACGATTTCGACGCTGGACTTGCTGCTTGGTGATTTCTTTTTTGCCGCCTTCTTCTTGGGCGAAGACTTTTTGGGTGTTTTGGCTTGCATGGCGTTTTCAGTGATCCCGTTTGAATTTGTTCTATATTTCTTCGCCGAAGCGTTCATCGAACAATGCTTCTAATGCGTCCAGCACGGCCACATCGTCGGTTCCGCTGGCAATGACTTCGACAGAACTGCCAATACCGGCCGCCAGCATCATAAGGCCCATGATCGATGCACCGGAAACTTCCTGTCCGTCCTTGGCCACTAAAACTTCGGCGTCGAACGCGCCAACCATTTTTACAAACTTGGCCGCTGCGCGGGCGTGAAGCCCACGTTGATTTCTGATCGGCAGCGTGCGTTTTATTTTCGCGTTGCCGGTTTCGCGTTTTGCATCGGGCATGGGTTTTCAGGATTCCTGTTTTAACAGCTCGGATGCGATGTTGATGTATTTGCGGCCTGCTTCCTGTGCCTGAACGGCGGCTTCGCCAAGGCTGTCGGCATCGCGTACGCTGGCCAGTTTAATCAGCATCGGCAGGTTGACCCCGGCAATGACCTCGACGTTTGCTTTTTCGATTACGCTGATCGCAAGGTTCGATGGGGTGCCGCCGAACATATCGGTCAACAAGATTACACCGCTGCCGTCATCGACCTTGGAAATGCTTTCCAGAATGTGCTGGCGGCGTTCTTCCATGTCGTCGTCGGGGCCGATGCAGACATTGGCAAAGGCTTCTTGCGGTCCGACCACATGTTCCAGCGCGCCGAGCAATTCATCTGCCAGGCGACCGTGGGTGACAAGGACAAGTCCGATCATATTTTTATTCCCTATTCACTTATTAATCGCTTCCAGCTCGCAGTGCGCTAGGCGCACCTGCTGGGGTAATAGCATCTAACTCGCGGTGCGAGACACGCACCACACGGCCAGTTGTTTCAAGCCGGGCCGCCAGCCTTTCAGCGACAAAGACCGAACGGTGCCTGCCGCCGGTGCATCCTACCGCAAGGGTAAGATACGATTTTCCTTCCTGCTCAAAGCGTGGCAGCAGAACCTCGATCAAACCATCGAGGTGATCCATGAAGCGGGCAAAATCGGGATCAGTTTCGATCATTTTGCCAACCGCCGGGTCACGCCCGCTTAAGTCTTTCAGTGCCGGATCATAATGGGGATTTCGCAAAAAGCGAACATCGAACACTAAATCGGCTTCACGGGGCAGGCCATGAGAATAGGCAAATGAGGTCACAAAAACCTTCATTGCCCCAACGCCTGCGTTGATTTCGCCGCTGGCCTGGACCGCGCCGCTGGCCTCGAAAAGGGCCGCTAGATGGGATTTTAGCTCGCCCGGTGAGCGCCCGGTGGTGTCGATCACGATATCGGCCAAATCGGCCAATGGCTGGATCAAGGTGCGTTCCAGATGAATGCCATCGAGCAGCGGGCGGTCCTGTGCCAGTGGGTGGCGGTGGCGGGTTTCGCTGTAGCGTTGTTGCAGGGCTTCGTCGGTGCAATCCACGCGCACCACACTTAACTTCACGCCTTGTTGCTGTTTTAACTGTTCAACCGCACGGCGAAATGTTTTCGCATCAAAATCACGGGTGCGGATATCAACCCCGATGGCCAGCGCCTTGGTCGCACTGTCTGGGTCGCTTTG
>DAOVVL010000143.1 GCA_030637205.1 Thalassospiraceae bacterium
CACGCGCACCACACTTAACTTCACGCCTTGTTGCTGTTTTAACTGTTCAACCGCACGGCGAAATGTTTTCGCATCAAAATCACGGGTGCGGATATCAACCCCGATGGCCAGCGCCTTGGTCGCACTGTCTGGGTCGCTTTGATCCTCAGGCGCCCATACAGGCGCCGCCAGGTTGGGGATCAGCGACAGCGGGATATTGTCAACCGCTTCAAAGTTCAGGTCTTCCAGTGCTTTTAACGTGGTGGTCTTGCCCGCACCCGACATACCGGTGACCAGCAGGATTTGACGCGGATCACTCATCGCCGGTTCCTTCGTCAGTTTTCCCGCGCCCGGGCATTTCAGGTTCGACCCACAGGTTTTCGCGCGTGGCGCGGACCGCAAGGCGCACCTTGGCGGGCGCACTTGCATCAAACGGATCAAGCTTCAACACCGCCACGCTTACCCCGGCCAGCGTTTCGTTCAGGCGTTCGGGCAGGCGCTCAATTTGGTCGCGCGGCGTTAGCTCAACGATCAGGCGAATGTTAGTGTATTTCTTTGCGCCCACCCGCACCACGCCCAGAGCGCGAACTTCGATCAGTCCTGAAATGGTGCCGGGCGCGTGCGCCATCAGGTTACCGTCGTCATTATTTATTTCGGTGTAATCATCTGATACCAGCTTGGCACCACCATCGATCAAGCGCAGCGCCAGATCGGATTTACCCGCACCCGGCCGACCGCGGATCAAGACCCCGTCGCCATCAACGCAAACACAAGTGGCGTGAATGTTTTCCATGGGCTCCAGTTTAGCAAAAATCGCGCCGCTCGGGCAGGGTCAACTTATTTAAGCCAGCACAAGCTGGACCGTAAAGCGCGCCCCAGTGGCAGCACCTTCATCATTGGTAAGTGTTTCAGCAATAATATTGCCGCCGTGGGCATCGATGATCTGCTTGGAAATGGAGAGCCCCAATCCTGAGTGGATGCCGAACTTTTCGGCGATCGGGCGTTCGGTATAGAAACGCTCAAAAATGGCGACTTCCTTGCCCGGGGCAATGCCGGGGCCGTTGTCTGTGATGGTGATGCAAATGCTGTCATCGTCCGCAGCGGCGGCAATGTCGATGGTGCCACCGGGGGGGCTGAAGGTGACCGCATTGGCGATCAGGTTGCGAAACACCTGCACCAGTCGGTCTTCGATGCCTTCCGTTATCAGGCCATCGGGGCAGTCAAGATTGATCGGCGGATCAAGGGCGGCTTTGGTTGACATGTGAATGTCGGCCAGTGTTGCCAGCAATCCCGAAATGTTCACCGACTCGGTTTCGGCGCGGCTCAGTTCGGCGTCCAGACGCGATGCGTCTGAAATATCGCTGATTAACCGATCCAGCCGCTCAACATCGTCTTGAATGATGGCGAACAGTTTTTTCTGTTTCTCCGGGTCATCAATACGCGCCGTGGTTTCAACGGCACTTTTAAGTGAGGTCAGCGGGTTCTTGATTTCGTGCGCGACGTCGGCGGCAAACTGTTCAATCGCGTCCATGCGGGTCCACAGCGCCTCGGTCATATCGTTGAGCGCGACGGCCAGTTCGCCGATCTCATCATTTCGGCCCTTGAAATTTGGAATGTTGTGTTGGCGGTGGTGGCCGCGGCGCACACGTTCGGCGGCCAGTGCCAGAATACGCACAGGCCGTGCAATGGTTCCGGCCAGATATAAAGACAACAACACCGTGATAACCAGAACGGCTGCAAACATTTTCAGGATATCAAGGCGCACTTCATAAAGGGCGGCGTCGATGTCCGCCGATCCCTTGGACAAAAAGATCACGCCCAGGGTTTGTTTGTATCTGGTGACCGGCATGGCGACAGTTAATACCAGCGAACCATCGGGCATTGATCTGCGCGCGACCCACACGTCGCCGGCCATGGCCGCCACTATTTCCGGGTAATCGGGTGCGTGTTGGATGATGTTTTCGCGATATAGCGGATAGCTATCGGTGACCGGCAGCCAGTTGTAGATACGGTCCATTGTTTGGAAGGCCCGGTTGAGGAAACTTTCGCGTTCTTCTTTTGCCATGGCCGGGGGCAGGTCTTCGCGTTGGATCTGGCCGCCGGGCTGTAACAGGGCGCGTGAATCGGCGACCAGCACGCCGTTGGGCGCAAACAGCCGCGCGCGGGTTTTAGCGGTGAAAGCCAGGCGGCGTACGATCTGTTCTGAAAGATCGGGAAGCAGCATATGGCCCATCGGCGAAACGGCACTTTCACCCAAGGCGACTGCAAAAATTTCGGCGTGGGTGCGCATCCCCGAAAGCTCGGTCGTGATCAGGTTGCGCCGGTATTCGCCCAGAAAAAACAAACCCGCCACCAATATAACCGGCGCCAACACGTTGACCGCCAGAATACGCAGGGTAAGGCGTGAAAACCGCCCGCTTAACTCGGGGCTACGTTGTGGATGTTGAGGTTGCGAGTCCATGGGGCTCAGCTTAGATCAGTCCACCTGATAGCGATAGCCAACACCGTACAGGGTTTCGATGGCATCAAAATCGGGGGCTTGTTCGCGAAACTTGCGCCGAAGGCGCTTGATGTGGCTGTCGATGGTGCGGTCATCGACATAGATGTTTTCGCCATACGCAGCATCGATTAACTGATCGCGGCTTTTGACGTGTCCGGGGTTTGAAGCCAGTGCCTTGAGCAGCAAAAATTCCGTCACCGTCAGGTTGATCGGCTTTTCCTTCCACGTACACAGATGGCGATCTGTATCCATCAACAGGTCGCCGCGCTGGATGACGTCCGTTGCAATGTCACTTGCGGGCTCTGATCGGCGCAGCACGGCGCGAATGCGCTCAATCAGCAGGCGCTGGGAAAACGGTTTTTTGATATAGTCGTCAGCGCCCAGCCTCAGCCCCATGGCTTCATCAACTTCGTCGTCTTTTGAGGTGAGGAAGATCACCGGCATGTCGGATCGTTTTTTCAGCTCGCCCAACAGTTCCATTCCGTCCATGCGCGGCATCTTGATATCCAGAACCGCCAGATTGGGCGGGTTGCGGCCAATTTCGCGCAACGCCTCGTCGCCATCAATATAGGTGCGTACCTCATAGCCTTCGGCCTCAAGTGCGATCGAAACCGAGGTCAGGATATTGCGGTCATCGTCAACCAGAGCAATGGATTGGGTCATGTAAAGTCCTTTGGGCATTGTTTCTGGCATTCCCTTGATTTTTCAAGGGTCATTTAACGCTTCCTATTATGGCAAAATTATAGTCGGATAGGGTAGCGATTGAGGCCGGGATTCGATACCCATCCCCTCACAGGTCCACCCATTGACAGAATCGAGCGCACAAATGGCTGAAATCCCCACAAACAAGTCCCAAGCCAAGTCCCTGGCCAAGTCTCTGGCAATGGCCGCCCTATCGCAGGATTCGATTACTTCTGAGCGTGCCTCGGTAGTGCTAAGCGCCGTTTTTGCCTTTTCACTGGGACTCGGTCTGTTGACCATGGCGGGGTTTGCCCAGTCGGCCCACGATGTGGCCCATGATTCGCGTCACGCTTTTTCCTTTCCCTGCCACTAAGGCGCTTTTAAAGCCATGCTGAAACGATTGACCCTGGCGGCGTTTGCCGCAGGATTGAGTGCGGGCATTGCCGTTTTGCTGGTACAGGGTTTGTGGTTGCTGCCGCTAATCGATTTGGCCGAATTTCTTGAAAGCGGTGGCGATCTAAACGCATACGCCCCGCCTCAAGGGCTGTTTGCCATCGCCCTTATGGATCCTGATCGCCTGCTGGGCACGTTCACCTTTGATACCCTGACCGGGGTCGCGTTTGCCCTGATGGTGGGCGCTGCCATGTCAGTGGGGGTGCGCGGCGACATTGACTGGAAGTCAGGATTGATGTGGGGGCTTGGCGGTTGGGCTGCTTTTTCGCTGGCACCGGCCATCGGCCAGCCACCGACGCCACCGGGGGCTGCCTTTGTTGATCTTGAGGCGCGCCAGATCTGGTGGTGGCTAACGGTTTCCACCACCGCTGCCGGGCTGGCGCTGGTGGTGTTTGGCCATCGCCATCAATACAAATTGGGCCTATGGGCCCTTGGGGCCGTGTTGCTGGTTTTGCCCCACGCGGTGGGTGCGCCGGGTGACGGGGATGGGCCATTGTTGGCGGGCGATCTGGCACGTGATTTTGCCGCGGCCTCGATCTTCAGCGCGCTGGTTTTTTGGCTGGTGCTGGGCGGTGTGCTGGGTTTGATGCTTAGACCTTCCCGAAAGCCCTGATCTCTGAGAAGATGGAGGCCAGCGCATTGGGGGCTTGCGCGTTCGGGGGTGAATTGATGGGCGAAGCAATAAAGACCATCCGCAACTTTGTTCACATGTTGGGCACCGCCGCACGCGACCTTGCCCCCATCGTTGCCGTGATCGCTTTTTTTCAAATTGTTGTGTTGCAACAGCCTTTCCCCAATCTGGAAGAAATGCTGATCGGTGCCGTGCTGGTGGTGCTGGGGCTGACATTTTTTATTCGCGGTCTCGAAATGGCCCTGTTCCCGCTGGGCGAAGCCATGGCGCAGGATTTTGCGCGCAAGGGCAGCTTGTTCTGGCTGGTGGCGTTTTCATTTTCGCTGGGCTTTGGCACCACGGTTGCCGAACCGGCACTGATTGCGGTGGCGGCCGAAGCCGCCAAAACGGTCGCCGAAGCCGGCGCCATTGAAGCGGGCGAAGAGGCGCGCAACAATTACGCATTTGGCCTGCGCATGACCGTCGCGCTGTCGGTGGGTTTCGCCATCGTCATCGGGGTGTTGAGAATTATCAAAGGCTGGCCGATCCAGTGGGTGATTATCGCTGGCTACGGCGGCGTGGTGGTGCTGACCTTTTTTGCGCCGCCGGAAATTGTCGGCATTGCGTATGATTCGGGCGGCGTCACCACCTCGACCATCACAGTTCCGTTGGTAACCGCACTGGGCGTCGGTCTGGCCAGCGCCATTCGCGGGCGCAACCCCATGACCGATGGTTTCGGTTTAATCGCTTTTGCCAGCCTGACGCCAATGATGTTCGTCATGGTTTACGGCATGGTTTATTGAGGGGCCGGGAATAGAAAGTATGGAACTTTTAAACCACATTCTGGCGACGGCTTGGGACACGATTTTCGACGTGTTGCCCATCGCCGCCATCTTGTTGTTTTTCCAGATCGTGGTTTTGAAAAAAATGCCACCTAACCCGAAGCGTATTGTAGCGGGCTTTGTGTATGTGGTGGCGGGCCTGACGCTGTTTCTGGTCGGCCTTGAAATGGCGCTGTTCCCGCTGGGTGAAGCCATGGCCAGCCAGTTGACCGACCCCGACTTTATCGGCGGGCATGTGTTGCAGGGCATCGTTCATTGGCAGGACTATTACTGGGTTTACATTTTCGCCGCCGCCATCGGCTTTGCCACAACGGCGGCCGAACCTTCGCTGATCGCGGTGGCCTTAAAAGCCGAGCAGATTTCAGGCGGCGCATTGAACGCTTTTGCGCTCAGGATTGCGGTTGCCATCGGTGTAGCGGTGGGCGTGTCGCTGGGCGCATTTCGCATCGTGACCGGCATGCCGCTGCACTGGTTTATTATTGCCGGCTACGTGGTGGTTATCATTCAGACCATCTGGGCGCCCAAGATGATTGTGGCGCTGGCGTATGATTCGGGTGGCGTCACAACTTCGACCGTGACAGTGCCGGTGGTGACAGCACTTGGCCTGGGGTTGGCATCGACCATCCCCGGCCGCAGCCCGCTATTGGATGGATTTGGATTAATCGCGTTTGCAAGCCTGTTTCCCATCATGGCTGTGATGGGGTATGCCAAGATGGCCGAATGGATGCAGTCGCGCAGGCAACAAAGTGAACCTAAGGAGGAAAACACATGAACCTCAAAATGATTATGGCGTTGGTTAGCGACGACATCACACAAACCGTCATTGATGCCGCTCGCGAAGCAGGCGCCACCGGGGCCACGGTAATAACCAGCGCACAGGGCGAAGGTTTGAA
>DAOVVL010000240.1 GCA_030637205.1 Thalassospiraceae bacterium
CAAACACCGAATAACCACCGTGTGCTTTGGCGATGTTGTTGATCAATTCCATAATCAACACCGTCTTGCCCACACCGGCACCGCCGAACAGGCCGATCTTGCCGCCTTTGGCGTACGGCGCGATCAAATCAACAACCTTGATACCGGTCACCAGCATTTCGGTTTCGGTCGATTGGTCTGCAAAGTCCGGCGCTTGCGCGTGGATCGGTGCGCTCATCTTGGCCCCAATAGGGCCGCGTTCGTCAATCGGCTCACCCACCACGTTCATGATCCGGCCCAAAGTTTCGGGGCCGACCGGAACCAAGATGGCGTCGCCGGTGTCAGTTACTTCCTGACCGCGCTGAAGACCTTCGGTGCTGTCCATGGCAATGGTGCGAACCGTGCTTTCGCCCAGATGCTGCGCCACTTCAAGAACCAGGCGCTTGCCTTGGTTTTCAGTGTGCAGGGCCGACAAGATGTTGGGCAGGTCACCCGAAGGGAAACGCACGTCAATAACGGCGCCCATGATTTGAGTGATATTGCCTTTGGTGTTCTTCGCCATTGGGGTTGCTCCTCTTAAGCGTCGTCTTGGCGTCTAAATAAGGTTAAAGCGCTTCCGCGCCGGAGATGATTTCGATCAGCTCCTTGGTGATATAGGCTTGGCGGGTACGGTTATACGTCAACGTCAACCCGTCGATCATGTCGCCGGCGTTTCGCGTTGCTGAATCCATCGCGGTCATGCGTGCGCCGTTTTCGGATGCCGAACTTTCAAGCAAAGCCTGAAAGATTTGCACGCCGAGATTTTTCGGCAGCAAGTCAGCAAGAATTTCATTTTCTTCAGGCTCAAAAATATAAGCGGCTTTTGGCCCGCTATCTTTGGCCTTGGCATTTGTATCTTCGTCATCATTGGCAGCGGACCCATCGGTGAACGGGATCAATTGCTGGCGGGTCACGATCTGGGTCATGGCTGACTGGAATTTGTTAAACACGATCGAGCAAACATCAAACTCACCGGCTTCGAACATTTCCGTGATCTTGGAAGCAACGTCCTGGGCTTCGCTGAACTGGATGCCTTTTTTGCCGCCCAGCCCGGTGATGATCTCAACCACGCTTTCGCCCAGTTCACGCTTCAAAACGTCGGCTGCCTTGCGGCCCACGAACAGAACCTTGACCGTTTTACCATCAGCCTTCATTTCACGAACCAGACGCCGCGTTTCGCGTACGATGGAACCGTTAAAGCCACCGCACAGGCCACGATCAGCGGTAAACGCCACCAACAGATGAACCTGATCAGCCCCGCTACCGGCCAATAATGCCGGGCCACCCTCGACACCTTCAAAGGTCGAAGCGAGCGATCGCAACATGCGGTCCATGCGCTGGGAATAATCACGCGCATTTTCCGCCGCTTCCTGCGCACGGCGCAATTTGGCGGCGGCAACCATTTTCATGGCTGACGTGATCTTGCGCGTCGACTTAACGCTTTCGATCCGGGTCTTTAGGTCTTTAAGGTTAGGCATCTGCCCGATTTACCTTTTTAACAATCAGTTTTAAGTGAAGCTTTTCACAAAGCCTTCGAGAAGGCTGTGCATCTTGGCTTCGGTTTCTTCGGAAATCGCTTTTTCAGAACGGATGGCTTCAAGAATGTCGCCGCCCTTTGAGCGAATTTCGCCGATATATGCGTGTTCAAACCGGCTGACATCGGATGCCTTGAATTTATCAAGATAGCCCTTCACACCGGCGAAGATGATGCAGACCTGCTCTTCCACAGCCAGCGGCGTATACTGCGGCTGTTTCAGAAGTTCGGTCAGGCGTTCGCCGCGTGCCAGAAGTTTCTGCGTGGCAGGATCAAGATCGGAAGCAAACTGCGCAAACGCAGCCATTTCACGGTATTGAGCCAGTTCCAACTTGATCGAGCCCGCAACCTGTTTCATGGCTTTGATCTGGGCAGCTGAACCCACACGAGAAACCGACAGGCCAACGTTCACGGCCGGGCGGATGCCCTTGTAAAACAGTTCTGATTCCAAAAAGATCTGGCCATCGGTGATCGAAATCACGTTGGTTGGAATGTATGCAGATACGTCACCGGCCTGGGTTTCAATAACCGGCAATGCGGTCAGTGATCCGTTGCCCGCATCGTCGCCCAGCTTACAGGCGCGTTCCAGAAGACGAGAGTGCAGATAGAACACATCGCCCGGATATGCTTCGCGGCCCGGCGGGCGACGCAGCAACAATGACATCTGGCGATACGCCACAGCCTGCTTAGACAGATCATCATAAAAGATAACCGCGTGCTGGCCGTTATCGCGGAAGTATTCGCCGATGGTGGCACCCGTGTAGGGGGCCAGAAACTGCATCGGTGCGGGATCGGATGCGGTTGCCGCAACCACCACGGAATATTCCATCGCGCCGTAATCTTCGAGCGTCTTGACCAACTGCGCCACGGTGGAACGTTTTTGCCCCACCGCCACATAGATGCAGTACAGCTTGTCGCTTTCGCTGGTTGCTGCATCGTTGGTGATTTTCTGGTTGATGATGGTGTCGATGATGACGGCGGTTTTGCCGGTCTGGCGATCGCCAATAATCAATTCGCGTTGGCCGCGACCGATGGGGATCAAGCTATCGATGGCTTTGAGGCCGGTCTGCATCGGTTCATGCACAGATTTACGCGGGATAATGCCGGGCGCTTTCACTTCAACGCGCGAACGCTCACCGCCTTCGATGGGGCCTTTGCCGTCAATAGGATTGCCAAGGCCGTCAACCACACGGCCCAGCAGGCCGGTTCCGGTCAAGACGTCCACGATGGCGCCGGTCCGCTTCACGGTGTCGCCTTCTTTAATGTCGCGATCTTCGCCGAAGATCACCACACCGACGTTATCGGCTTCGAGGTTCAGCGCCATGCCTTTGACGCCGCCGGGAAATTCGACCATTTCACCAGCCTGAACATTGTCCAGTCCGTAAACACGTGCGATCCCGTCACCGACCGAAAGCACCTGGCCGACTTCGGCGACCTCTGCTTCGGTTCCAAAACTGGCGATTTGTTCTTTAAGAATTGCGGAAATTTCCGCGGCCCGGATATCCATTATCCAACCCCTTTCATGGAGAGGCGTAATTGTTGCAACTTGGTTTTAAGAGAAGAGTCGACCATACGCGATCCGACTTTGACGATTAGTCCGCCGAGCAGGCTTTTATCAACCTGCGCATCAACGGAAACCTTGGTTCCGACTGCTTTTTTCAGCGCATCGGTAATGGCCTTGAGCTGACCCGAGGTCAGTTTTTCAGCCGAAACCACCTCTGCCGTGGCTTCGCCCCGGCGGTGTGATAATTCATCCAGATAAGCTTTGATCATGCTGCCCAGTGCTAACAGGCGGCGGTTGCCCGCAACCGTTCCAACGAACTGGACGCTCAGGTCATCAAATTTGGCTTTACTGCAAATTGACGTCATCGCGCCGATTTGTTCAGCGCGCGTCAGAACCGGTGATGTGATCAGGCGGCCCAGATCATCGCTTTCTTCCATCATGGCTGAAAGAGATTTGAGATCATCGGCAACCTGATCCAGCTTGCCAGCATCATCGGCCAGCTCATAGAGCGCCGACGCATAGCGGCCCGCGAGGCCTGTCGATCCGGTAGAACTAGAAGACACTGAGGGGAATCCCTGCCCGATGAACGTTTCTTGTTAAGACTTAAAAGACGCCAAAAAAGGCGCGTTAAACCTTGAGGCTTCTGCCAAAAGCGATAGTTATCTAACATAGGGGTTGGGGGCTGGCAAGCCGACTCTTCGGGCGTGTATTAGCCTTTTTGAATACTCATTTTTCCTAATGTTTCCGGGACTTTTTCAGGGAATTTTATCAAGCGAAACCGGGGGCATCGCACACAGCGGCCCGCGCGACTGACGGGGGTATATGATTCAAGGACTTACCAGCGAACCTTGGGCG
>DAOVVL010000210.1 GCA_030637205.1 Thalassospiraceae bacterium
AGAATTATGTCTAAGAACGATGTTACGGACGAGGTTTTTCTTAATTTCGACACCCATACTGTTTTTCAAGCGCTTACGGATGAATTCAGGGGAAAATCACATTGGTGGATGCCCCATATTAAGATTAGCCCAATTGAAGGACCGCCGTTTGGCCAACCGGGAGGGAAAGTTCACGTTCGGGCCAATGCCCTTGGTAGGCCGCTATATACCATGGAAGTGGCGGAAATTGTGGAGGACAGTTTAATCAGGGTCAGCTTTGAGGGTGCTTTTATCGGTGAGGGTACATGGACCCTGCTTCCTGAAAATGGGGGAACCCGCCTAAGTTATCGGTGGATAGCGGAGCCCAGCGGAATAATGTTCAAACTAGCCGCCCCCTTTGTTGATGCTGGCAAGATACACTCCGGCGTCATGAAGAAAGGTTTTGAGGCCCTTAATAGCTACCTGTAAACAAGGTAGCGGAATAAGGCTGTCGATAGCAGCGCATTATCTTGAAGTATCCAAGCAACTGTTATTTTGTCGATTTCGACAAAATTGAGCTGTCGACCTCTCCACAAAAAACCTTGTTGAAGTAACAGGTTAACATAAAAGGAGCCAACGCTTTGAGCGATGGCTCCCCTCATTTGGTTAGTGGCTCGCCTGTTGAGGGGGGCTTTTCGTTCGCAAAATTAACGGAACGCCGGCTTTAAAATTCCAGCGCGCTGGCAAAGCGCACTTGGGGCAACGCCGTCACGGTTTCCAGCAACTTGTCTTCGATCTTCTGATCCACTTCGATCAGCGCAATGGCCTCGCCGCCTTCTTCGGAACGGCCCAGATGGAAGGTCGCAATGTTGATCCCGGCATCGCCCAACAGTGCGCCCAGCGATCCGATAAAGCCCGGTACGTCGTGGTTGACGGTGTAAAGCATGCGCGGACCCAGCTTGGCATCCACGGGGATGCCCTTGATTTCAACAATGCGCGGCGTTTCCCCGTCAAACAGGGTTCCGGCCACACGCCGGGTCTGGGTTTCGGTGGTAATGGTCAGCTTGACCAGGGTCTGGTAGGCGCTGCACTGTTCGCGCTTGACCTCGGTAATGTCGATGTTGCGTTCCTTGGCAAAGACAGGCGCGCTGACCATGTTGACGGTTTCCAACATGGGCTTGAGAAGCCCCTGCAACACCACCGCGGTCAACGGCTTGGTATTGAGGTCCGCCGCGTGGCCTTCGTATTCTATTGTTACGGCCTTGATGCCCGAACGTGTGAGTTGCCCTGCGAAGCTGCCCAGTTGTTCCACCAACTTCATATAGGGGCGCAAGCGCGGCGCTTCTTCGGCGCTGACGTTGGGCATGTTAAGGGCGTTTTCAACCGCACCCGAAAGCAGGTAATCGGAAATTTGCTCGGCAATCTGGATCGCCACGTTTTCCTGTGCTTCGGATGTGGACGCGCCCAGATGCGGTGTGCAGACGATATTTTCCATGCCAAACAAGGCATTTTCCGTAGCCGGTTCGTCTTCATACACATCAAGGCCCGCGCCCGCCACCTGGCCGCTTTCGAGGGCCGCTTTCAACGCCGCCTCATCAACCAGCCCGCCGCGCGCGCAGTTTACAATGCGCACGCCCTTTTTCATTTTGGCAATGGCATCGGCGTCCACAATATTGCGCGTGCTATCGGTTAGCGGTGTATGAAGCGTCAGGAAATCGGCGCGCTTGAACAGCTCATCCAGTTCCACCTTTTCCACGCCCAGATCAACCGCGCGTTCGGGTGACAGATACGGATCATACGCGATCACCTTCATCTTGAGGCCTTGGGCGCGGTCAGCAACGACCGAGCCAATGTTGCCGCAACCGATCAGGCCAAGGGTCTTGCCCATCAGCTCGACACCCATGAAGCGGGTTTTTTCCCAAAGGCCCGCGTGCGTTGAAGCATTGGCCTGGGGAATTTCACGCGCCACGGCCATCAACATGGCAATGGAATGTTCCGCCGTGGTGATGGCGTTGCCAAACGGCGTGTTCATCACCACGATCCCGGCGGCAGTGGCGGCCGGGATATCGATGTTATCGACTCCGATGCCGGCGCGGCCAACGACTTTAAGATTGGTGGCCGACGCGATGATGTCAGCCGTGGCCTTGGTCGCCGAACGAATGGCAAGGCCGTCATACTCGCCGATCTTGGCTTTCAGTTCGTCGGGTTTGAGCCCTGTGATCACGTCGACCTCGACGCCGCGTTCTTTAAAAATCGCTTCGGCGCGGGGGCTCATTTTGTCGGAAATCAGAACTTTAGGCATTTGAGTATCTCCTGCTTTCTATAAGTCAGTCTGCGGTGGCGCGGGCAAAGGAATAGGCCCAGTCAAGCCACGGCAATAAGGTTTCGATGTTTTTAAGTTCGACCGTTGCCCCGGCCCAGATGCGAAAGCCGATGGTTGCATCCCGATAAGCGCCGATGTCGTACGCGATCCCTTCTGCGTCCAGCAGCTTGACCATGTCTTTCACGGCCGTGGCCTGAACGGCTTCATCAAGTTCTGTGAACGCCGGATCGATTACTTTCAGACACACGGAAGTGTTGGAACGCACCGCTTTGTCTTCGGTTAAGAACCCGACCCAGTCGCTTGCGTTCACCCACGCTTCGATGGCGGCCAAGTTGGCTTGGCTGCGGCGCATCAGTTCGGGCAATCCGCCGATCTGTTCCGCCCACTTCAGGCCGTCCAGCGCGTCTTCGACCGCCAGCATTGATGGGGTGTTGATGGTTTCGCCTTTGAAAAGGCCTTCGATCAACTTGCCCTTTTTGGTCAGGGTGAATATTTTCGGCAGCGGCCACGGCGGGGTGTAACTTTCAAGGCGTGCCACGGCGCGTGGAGAAAGAACCAGCATGCCGTGCTGGCCTTCGCCACCCATGACCTTTTGCCACGAGAACGTGGTCACATCCAACTTGTCCCACGCCAGATCCATGGCATATGCCGCAGACGTGGCGTCGCAAATGGTCAGGCCTTCTCGCGTTGCGTCGATCCAGTCACCGTTGGGGACTTTCGTTCCCGATGTGGTTCCGTTCCACGCAAACACCACGTCGCGTTTGAAATCAACTTGGGATAAATCGGAAATTTTGCCGTAAGGCGCATCAAGCACGCGAACGTCGTCGAGCTTCAATTGCTTGGTGATGTCAGACGCCCACGCGGCACCAAAACTTTCCCACGCCAGCACGTCAACGGGGCGCTCGCCCAGCAATGACCACAGCGCCATTTCCACGGCGCCGGTATCGGACGCCGGAACGATGCCAATGCGGTAATCATCGGGTACGCCAAGCACGGCGCGGGTGCGCTCTATGACCTCGGCCAGTTTAGCCTTGGCCGGGATTGAACGGTGCGAGCGACCGTTGACCACATCGGCCAGTGCTTCGACCGTCCAACCCGGTCGCTTGGCGCAAGGCCCGGTTGAAAAATTTGGATTTTCAGGGCGCTCTACTGGTTTTGTGGCGTCCGGTTTCGTCTGTGTCGTCATAAAAAAACTCCCTTCTAATGACATGCGAAGGGAGTGATCCTTTGAACCGAAAACACCTATTGATGGTGCAATGCCAAACGTGGCGGTGGTTCAAAAAATGCCCTTCGCCTTGCGGCAGAAGGGTCGCGCTCCGTTGGGGGAACGTGGCCCACGGCGCTTATACGCCCGAGCGCCTGTCAGATAAAGCCCTAAATTTCGGGGATGCCAACCGGGCTGCGCTCAAATCCCGTAATACCACGGCATGAACAGGGAAAAGACCAGCCAAATCAAGGCGATCAGCGGCAGGCCGACGCGCGCGAAATCTACAAACTTATAGTGCCCCGGCGCCATCACCAGCAAATTGGTCTGGTAGCCAATGGGCGATGCAAACGAACAGTTAGCGGCAAACACCACGGCGACGGCGAAGGCTTCGGGGGGTGCGCCAAGGCTGGCGGCAAGGTCCACCGCAATGGGCGTGAACAATACCGCCATGGCTTTGGAGCTAATGACGTTGGTTAAGGCCACCATGGTGATAAAGAACACCGACAGCACCACAGCCGTGCTGGCCCCGGCAAACAGCCCCACCACATTATCGGCAATAAACGCGGCACCGCCGGTCTGGTGCATGGAAACGCCCAAGGCCAGCGCCGCCGGGATCATGGTCAGGATCTTGGTATCGACCGCGCGGCCCGCTTGCCTCACGTTCATCACATCCAGCGCCACCATGGCGGCTGCGCCACTTAGGGCCGCAACAACAATCGGCACCATGCCGGTTGCCGAAAACACGACCACGCCCAACAAAATCAACGCCGCCGTTCTGGCATGGTGGACTGCGGGCAGTTCAGCCGCCGACCATTCGATCAGCACCACGTCTG
>DAOVVL010000273.1 GCA_030637205.1 Thalassospiraceae bacterium
AACGCGCACAGAGGGTGACACGCTGATCTTGGTTATGATACACAGTCTTTCATAAAGTCATGCGTTTGGGGCGCGTCGGACGATCAAGATCAGAAAACGGCAAACCTATTTTATGAAACGTCTTTCAGCTTTATTACTTGCAGCCGCACTGTTTGGCGCCATTGGCTTTGCTAAGCAGGCTGCCGCTCAGCTTCCGGGCAACAATTCGCACATTGAGGTCAGTTTCGTCATGGTCTTGGCGAAAAATGCCAAAGGTGAAGTGGAAACGCGTCCGATCACCTCAGTCTATACGGTTCGCCTGGCAGAAGACGTGCAGAGATTTTGCCAGCGTGCGCCCAAAATCCGTGAAATCCTGCTGGCATACCTGACCAAGTACCCCCCTGAGATTGGCCACAATAACCGTTTGAAGCTGGAAGGCCTCGGCCAGAAGGTGGTGCCTTATGTCAATCGCATGTTTGGTGTGGTTGTGGTGACCGATGCCGTGTTGCTTGAAGGCGGCAGAAAGCTGACCAAGGGTACGGCGACCGGTCTGCCGTTTGCCCAGATTCAAGGTTGTGGGCGGGTGCAGGAAGAATACGAGCAGCGCATGAACCAACTTCTCAAAAAACGCGAGGCTGAAGACGCCCAATAAGCCGCAGACATGGCCCCAAACCCGATGGGGGGGCGATTCGCGGATTTCCAGCGTTTATTGTCGGCAAAATCCGAAAAAAAGCGGATGATCCCGCGCCTCATGGCCTGTGTGTAGAGTTCACCCGGCGTTTGGGGTACGATCTCGTTCGAATCGGCGCCTTTGAAGGGAATCGAAAAGACCTAACTCAGAAGGGCTTTTTCGTTTCCGCTTCGCGGGCGAATCCGGTTACAAAAAAAGACCGATTTCGTCCGATTTCGTCCGATTTCTAAGGGGGCCTCAAGGTGATCAAGAGCCAATTCCGGATTGCAGCCGCTTTCTCAACGATGATTGCGCTTGGGGCGTGCAGCGCCATTCAAGAAGGCGCGTTTAGCGATGCCGCTTTCTGGTCCCAGGGGCCGATTGCAGAAAACAGCAGGGCCGAACTGGGGCTCGCGGAACTTGCCAAGGGCAACAATGTCGGCGCGCTCGCCAACTTTGAAAGCGCCCTGAAGGTCAATCCCAATGATGTCCATGCCCTGTTTGGCAGCGCACTGGTCTATCAAAACACCGGCCAACCGGAACGGGCGCGCGATTTTTACGAACAAATTCTTATGCTCGACCCACCGCCCAGCGACACGATTCTGGTTTGGTCAGGCAACCGTCCGCAAATGATCAGCGAACTTGCGGGGATCAACCTGACCCTGATGCAAGGCCGCCCAGCATCCCAGATGGCCGCTCAGGCGTCTGGCGACATGAACAGTGACGCCATGCCCACGTCGCAACTGCACATTACACCTAACGCACCGTCGATGGCGGTTGCCAATATTCAGGCTGGTGAAATTCGTTTTGCCGATGGCGATGCCAGCATCGTGGGCCGGTTCAAGTCGGTTCGCCAACTGATGGACCAGGGTTTGATTACCCAGGATGAATTTTTGCTGCGCCGCAATGCAAACATTGGTGCGCTGTTGCCGTTGACGTCACCACCGCCGTCGGCGGGGCTTGATCGCCCGGTGCCGCCCGCAGACCAGATCGCGGGTCGTCTGCGTGCCATCAGCCGGGCGCTGGAAATGCGCGCCATTACCGTTGGCCAGCATGGCGCGGAACGTTCCATGATTCTGGACGCACTGATGCCGGCAAAGATTTCTTCGGTGGCGCTTCCGCCGCCGCCGCCTAGCGGATTGATGCAGGCCGCCGACGCGGTCCGGCGCATTGAAATGCTCAAGCAGGTAGATCTGATTACGTCCGATGAATACACCCGCGAACGCGCGGCCATTGAACAGGCCATGCAAACGCAAGCCGGCGCAAGCGTGATGTCTGCGGCTAAGGCGGCTGCCATGCCTCAGACATTGGGCGGCGCCAAAACCATGTCGGGTTCTCAGCCCGGTGTGCATCTGGCGTCTTACCGTCAGCAAAAAGCGGCCGAGCGTGGCTGGGTTGAGCTGAGTAAACGCTTTGCATCCCAGCTTGATGGTTTGGTCATGAATATTGAACGCATTGATCTGGGCGGCACCAAGGGCAAGTTTTACCGCTTGAAAGCCGGCCCGCTGGCATCGAACGCTGAGGCAAAGTCGCTTTGTCGCACGCTCAAGGCCAGCCGCCAGTATTGCGAACCGACAACGGTTGAATTCAACTAATCAATAATTGAAGCCTGTTTATTGGGGCTTGGTGCCACCGCGCGGCGATACCGTCAATGTGATGGTGGCCCCGGTGATGTTGCCTTTTACCACCTGAATGGACAGCACGCGCTCGGCGCGCATATAGGTCAGCACGCTGGTGGGGCCGCGAACGGACGTGATTTCTTCCCAGTCGAAACCGGGCAGCTCTTGTTTGTAGAAATCAAACATGGAATCGCCATCGTGCTTGGTGGTGAGGACCAACTGGCCGTACCAGTCTTCATCGCTGCCAAATACCAGGGACTGGCGCACGTCCATCTGTGACTGGGTCGGTACCGGGATGTCAGGAAAGCGGTTGAAGGCCTTTTCGGTGTCCGCAGGTTTGCCGTCGGGTCCGGTTTCGGTGTTGCTGGTCACCGTGGGGGCCAGCGCGCTGACCTCGGCGCAGGCGCCTAAAAGGCCTGCCAGCAGCCCCACAACCACCAATTTGTTCATCAGGCGCGATGAAAAGGTGTGGGATGATTTGAGGGGATTCGTTTTACTTGATGTGATTGTGTGAAATTTGTGTGATTGGATCATCAAACCAGTCCCCCTCAAGGCATCATAAACACTAATCTTGGTAGCCCAAGTGGGCTCGGCACACCAAACCTATAGCATAGCCAGCCAGCGTGTCTATGGGGCGCTGGAGGGCGCGGAACGCCTTGTTTTTACCAATCCCGGGCAGTATACTCACGTCCCTTGGTGGTCGATTCCGACTGCCAATTCCGACTTAAAATCACGTTCTGAAATTTTTTTGAATTTTTTGGAATTAATGGTTTGACATCCCCCGCATGGGGGCTTAAAAACCGCCTCACCGCGACGAACTGGTTCGCCAGTAACTCGCAACTTTCCGGGGCTTACGGGCCTCGGTTTTTGTTTGTTCTTTGACATTGTTGATATTGGAAGAGATGCGCAGGCGGCGATCCTGGTTTCGGTCTTTTGGACCAAATTCCAGATCGTCCTGATCTGTGCAATCGTCTGTGTGACGTTTGTGTAATGAAAAGGATACTCTGTTCTAACTTGGCTCTTCGGAACCAAGGTTAGATTAAGTCAACTTGAGAGTTTGATTCTGGCTCAGAACGAACGCTGGCGGCATGCTTAACACATGCAAGTCGAACGAGAACGCACCTTCGGGTGTTAGTAGAGTGGCGCACGGGTGAGTAACGCGTGGGAAACTACCTAGCAGTGGGGAATAACCTTTGGAAACGAAGGCTAATACCGCATACGCCCTTCGGGGGAA
>DAOVVL010000078.1 GCA_030637205.1 Thalassospiraceae bacterium
AAGATGGTGATGTATTCCAGCTCTGACGTTTTTTCGCCGGTCAGGCTATCGACTTCCCAGATACTTTCCAGATCGTCACCAAAAAACGAAAGCCGCCATGCGCGGTCCTCGTAATGGCTGGGGAAAATTTCCAGAACGTCGCCACGCACGCGAAAAGTTCCACGGCCAAACGCCTGATCGTTGCGATTGTATTGCAGTGCAATCAGGCTTTTCATTACCTCGCACTGATCGTATTCGTTGCCCGCTTCCAGTTTCACCACCATGTCGGCATAGGTTTCGGCCGAGCCAATGCCATAGATGCACGAAACCGACGCCACCAGGATCACGTCGCGGCGTTCAAACAATGCGCGCGTCGCCGAATGGCGCATGCGGTCGATTTGTTCATTGATGGATGCATCTTTTTCGATGTAGGTGTCTGAACGCGCCACGTAGGCTTCGGGCTGGTAGTAGTCATAATACGAGACGAAATATTCCACCGCATTATTGGGAAAAAACGATTTCATTTCTGCGTACAGCTGGGCCGCCAGCGTTTTGTTGGGCGCCAGCACGATGGTCGGGCGTTCCAGTTCGGCGACCACATGGGCAATGGTGAAGGTCTTGCCCGATCCGGTCACGCCCAACAGCACCTGATTGCGTTCGCCCGCCTTAAGCCCTGCCAGCAGTTCCTTGATGGCTTGGGGCTGGTCGCCGGCGGGCTCGAAATCCGATACCAGCTCGAACGCCGCCCCGATGCTTGGGCGCGGTTGGGCGTCCGGGTGGGGACCGTCCTTGACCAGTTTGGTGGCTTCGGTTTGTGGGGAATCGGCCGGGGAATCGGGATGGTTCATGGGCTGAGTTTCGAACCTTTGGTCGCCATGCGCAAGGGGGCAGCATTGGGGCTGAGCCTCACTTTTACCCCCCTGACTTGGCGTACGGGCGCAACGGTGGTATTTATAGGAAAGGCATATTGTTCAAGACTGCCAATGAGTTGACTGGAAGTTAACTGGGAGCTGAGATGAACATCGACAATCGCTTTCCCGCCACCGCAATGCCGGATACGGACTGGTGGACAGCCCTGTGGCCCGACCCCGAAGGGGTGCTCAGGCGCCTCGGCGTCGATTTTGGACAGTCGGTGCTGGACCTGTGCTGTGGCGATGGGCATTTCACGGTGCCGCTTTGCAATATTGTCGGGCGCAGCGGGCGTGTGATGGCGCTGGATATGGACCCAAACATGCTCAACCACGCCAAGGCTCGCGCGCGCAGTGCCGGGCTGGCGCCGGACGCCATCGACTGGATCGAAGCCGATGCCACCAAATTAACCGGGCGCCTTCCACAGGTGCCCGAATTTATATTGATTGCCAACACCTATCATGGTGTGCCGGACAAGGAAGCCCTGCTTCGCGAAATTTATTCAACCTTGATGCCCGGCGGCCAGTTTGCCGTGATTAACTGGCACCATCGGCCCCGCGAAGATACCACCGTTCTGGACGTGGCACGCGGCCCCCAGACCAACATGCGCATGAACCCTGACCAGGTCGCCGAAGACGCCACCCGGGCCGGCTTCCGCCTGCATGGTGTGATCGAACTGCCGCCGTATCATTATGGTGTGGTGTTTGATAAGGCCAAAGCCGGATAAGCCTGAATTGGGCCAAAACGGCATTGCGCCGCCGTTGATCAGGCGCTAGCTTTTCCCTTGATCGATCCTCCATCCATTCACCCAAACCAGTAGCAGGAATTCAGATCCATGCCGTTTATCGCCAAGCGCCTCTCCAACATCAAGCCGTCACCCACCATCGCGGTTGCTACCAAGGCCGCCGAACTGAAAGCCGCCGGGCGCGATGTGATCGGGCTGGGCGCGGGCGAGCCTGATTTTGACACGCCGGACCACATCAAGGCCGCCGCCAAGGCCGCCATTCAAACAGGCGCCACCACACACACGGCGTTCGCCGGAACGATCGAGCTTCGCAATGCAATTTGTGCCAAGCTCAAACGCGACAACGATCTTGAATACACACCCGACCAGATCACGGTCGGCTGCGGCGGCAAACAGACCATCTATAACGCGCTGATCGCGACCCTTGATCCGGGCGATGAAGTTATCATCCCGGCACCTTATTGGGTTTCGTATCCTGACATCACGCTGCTGGCAGAAGGCACCCCGGTGTTTGTTAACTGCCCGGTGGAAGATGACTTCAAGCTGCAAGCCAGCGCGCTCGAAGCCGCGATCACACCAAAGACCAAATGGGTGATCCTGAATTCGCCGTCCAACCCCACGGGGGCTGCGTATTCGCGCGACGAAATGAAGGCGCTGACCGACGTTCTGGTCAAACACCCCCACGTGTGGGTGATGAGCGACGATATGTATGAATTCATCGTTTATGACGATTTTGAATTCGTGACCCCGGCGCAGGTGGAACCCGCGCTTTTCGAGCGCACGCTGACACTGAACGGGGTTTCAAAAGCATACGCCATGACCGGCTGGCGCGTAGGTTACGCGGCGGGCCCTGTGGAACTGATCAAGGCCATGAACAAGGTGCAATCACAAAGCACCACACACACGGCAGCGGTTAGCCAGGCGGCTGCGGTGGAAGCCCTGAACGGCGATCACAGTTTCATGGCCGAACGCACCGCCATTTTCAAGGAACGCCGCGATCTGGTGGTTGAAATGCTGAACGCCGCCGAAGGTCTGGTGTGTGCAAAACCCGAAGGCGCATTTTATGTGTATCCGTCGTGCGAAGGCTGCATGGGCAAAAAGACGCCGGACGGCAAGACGCTGGAAACGGATGAAGACTTCGTGACTTATTTATTGGAGGCCGAGGGCGTGGCGTCTGTGCATGGGGCCGCTTTTGGATTGAGTCCGTATTTCCGCGTTTCCTATGCGACGTCGACAGAAAACCTGACCGAGGCCTGCACCCGCATCCAGCGGGCATGTGCGGCGCTGAGCTAGGCAACTTTTTAGCAGTTCTAAACTGCTGGCCATTTGCATCAAAGCCGTTCAGACTGCCCTTCAAATTTGGGGGGCTGGATGAAGGCATTTTCCATTGGTCTGCTGGCATTGTGCGAAGTCGCTGCGCTGGCGCTGTGGTTTTCGGCGTCTGCGGTGGTGCCGTCGATCATTGCCGAATATCCCTTAAGCGATACCCAGATTTCCCTTTTCACCAGCATGGTTCAGGCGGGATTCGTTTTAGGGACGCTGATCAGCGCCACGTTCGGGCTGGCCGACCGCATCGATTCGCGGCGCTTTTTCATGGTCGCCACGCTGACGGCCGCGCTGGCCAACGCATCGATCCTGATGGTCGAGCCCGGTTCCACATGGGTCTACGTGGCGCGGTTCATCACCGGAATGTGCATGGCCGGGGTGTATCCGGTGGGTATGAAAATGGCTGCCGGTTGGGCCAAGGGTGATCTGGGCCTGTTGGTGGCCATATTGGTCGGCGCTTTAACGCTGGGGTCTGCATCGCCGCATCTGTTTAATGCGTTTGGCGGGGTCGATTGGCGCTTTACCATCGCCGCGACCTCGATCAGTGCGCTGATCGCCGCACTTGCCATAAACTTTGTCAGGCTCGGCCCTGCCCAGGGCGCGGCCCGGGCATTTTCACCCCATCACCTGCTGTTGGCCTTTCGCAAACCGTCGTTGCGTCTGGCCAATTTCGGCTATCTCGGCCACATGTGGGAACTGTATGCCATGTGGGCGTGGATCGGCGTGTTTCTGGCTGCCAGTTTCCAGATCAATTCCGGCGGTTTTGATCCTGACTTTCTGGCCCGCGCCAGCACCTTTGTGGTGATGGGCATTGGTGGTCTGATCGGGTGTCTGGGCGGCGGCTGGCTGTCGGACCGCTTCGGGCGCACGTGGCTCACCATCTGGGCCATGAGCGTCAGCGGCACATGTGCGCTGGTCGTGGGTTTGTTGTTTGGCGCCAACCCCATATTGCTGGGCGTGGTGTGTTTTGTCTGGGGCATTACCATCGTCGCCGACTCAGCCCAGTTTTCAGCCAGCATAGCTGAGCTTTCCGACCCTGAACTGATCGGCACCATGTTGACGGTTCAGACCTGCGCCGGTTTTATCCTGACCCTGATCACCATCCACCTGATGCCGGTATTTGTTGATCTGGCGGGCTGGAGCTATGCGTTTATGCCGTTGGCGCTGGGGCCGTTGTTTGGCGTGTGGTCGATGGCCCGATTGCGCGCCCATCCAGACAGCGCCCGGCTGGCTGGCGGGCGGCGCTAATTCGCCAACAACTTCTTGGATTCTTTGGCCCACAGTCGTACCCTTAAGCTTCAGCAAAACAAGAAAAGGCCGTCCGTGGCCACGATTGTTGGCCGCCCGGCCTTTGTTCGACCCTTGGGGTTCAGTCCTTGAGGGTCAAGCTCAGGATCAAGGGAGGTGCCAATGCCGAAAGACCCGTCCACGCCACGTGTCGCGGCCCTGGTTGGGCCGTATCTTTCCGGAAAAACCACGTTGTTGGAAAGCCTGCTAAGTTGTGCAGGCACGCTTCGGCGTCGCGGAAAGGTCATAGACGGCACCGCCGTTGGTGACACCAGTCCCGAGGCCCGCAAGCGGGAAATGGGTACTGAGATGAACGTAGCCAGTACCGAATATTTAGGAGAAAAATGGACCCTGCTTGATTGCCCCGGGTCCATTGAACTTTTACAGGAAAGCTTAAACGCCTTGATGGTTTGCGATGCCGCCGTGGTGGTGTGTGAACCCGATATCGACAAGGCCATCGCCATCGGCCCGATGTTGCGCTTTTTAGACCAGCACAATATCCCCCACTTTATTTTCATAAACAAAATGGATCACCCCGGCAGCGGCGTTCGCGCCACGCTGGAAGCCTTGCAAGCCCATTCGGCGCGCCCGTTGGTGCTGCGCGAAATTCCCATTCGCGATGGCGAAGAGATCAAAGGCCATGTGGACCTGGTATCTGAGCGTGCTTTCAAATGGACCGACGGCAAGGCATCCGAACTGATCGAAATCCCTAAAGACGTCAGCGCGCGCGAAGAAGCGGCACGCGAAGAAATGCTTGAAACGCTTGCCGATTTTGATGATGCCTTGCTCACGGAACTTCTCGAAGACGTGGTGCCATCACGCGATGAAATTTATGACAACCTGATGCGCGACTTGAGCCACGACGCCATTGTGCCGGTGCTGTTTGGATCTGGCGAACACATGGGCGGCGTGACGCGCCTGTGGAAAGCGTTGCGCCACGAAGTCCCGGAAGTTTCAACCACGGCAGACCGCTTGGGTGCCGCCATTGGTTCGGCCACCAGCGCACAGGTGTTCAAGACCGTGTATGCCGGGCATGCGGGAAAACTTTCGTATGCGCGCATCTGGTCGGGCACGATGAAAGACGGTCAGGAATTTGATCAAGGCCGGGTTTCGGGTCTCTATGCGATGCAAGGCCAGAAGCAGGAGAAGAAACCAAAAGCCGAAGCCGGTGAAATCGTCGCCATGGGCCGGCTGGACCGGGTTCAGTGTGGTGAAACGCTTAGATCCGGGAAGAGCACCGCAGGGTCCAAGTGGCCCCAGCCACTGACGCCGCTGTATTCCATGGCCATCGAAATGCAGGGCCAGGACGATGATGTGAAGTTGAGCGGCGCACTGACCAAGTTGGCGGATGAGGATGCGTCGTTGAAGATCGAACACATGCAGGCGCTGGGCCAGCTGGTGTTGTGGGGACAAGGCGAAATGCATTTGCGCCTGGCGCTCGATAAGCTGCAAATCCGCCACGGCCTGGATGTTCAGGCCAGACGCCCGCTGGTACCGTACAAGGAAACCATCCGCAAAAGCGTTTCCAAACATGCTCGCCACAAAAAACAATCGGGCGGTCATGGTGAATTTGGCGATGTGGATATTGAGATCAAACCGCTGTCGCGCGGCGCAGGGTTTCAGTTTGCCGATGTGATCCACGGCGGCGCCATTCCCAAACAGTACATCCCGGCTGTGGAATCGGGGGTGAAGGAATATATGCACCGGGGTCCGCTGGGCTTTCCCGTGGTTGATATTGCGGTCACCTTGAAAGACGGGCAGTTTCACGCCGTCGACAGTTCCGACATGGCGTTCAGAAAGGCCGCCATGCAGGCCATGCGCGAAGCCATGCCCGCTTGCCAGCCGGTTTTGCTGGAACCGATCTGCGAGGTCACGGTCAACGTTCCCAATACCTTTACCGCCAATGCGCAACGCATCATCAGCACCCGGCGCGGACAGATTTTGGGCTATCAGGCCAAGGAAGGCTGGGACGGCTGGGACGAGATCACCGCCCACATGCCCGAAGCCGAAATGCATGACCTGATCATCGACCTGCGTTCGCAAACGCTGGGGGTTGGTACGTTTGAGTTCGCGTTCGACCATTTGAAGGAACTGACCGGGCGCACAGCCGAGGATGTTTTAGCGGCCAGTCAGGAAGCATAAAGCGTCGTCAATTTGATCAGGGTCACGCGTGGCGCATGTGTGACCCCATTCAGGTTCAAATCGAAAAAAAGCCGGGCTCCTTTGGGGGAACCCGGCTTTAAGTCTTAGGGAGGATCTATCATCTTGGGGGAGATGAGAAAATCACAGAGTTAAACTGCGGCGGACCTTTGGGGGAAAAGGGGGGGAGTGGCCCGGACCCGCAGTTCTCGATGCCCTCTTAGGTACATCGTATGTTTCTAATATAAGCAAAGGCTAATGCTCTGTCCAGTATATAATTGAACTTTCCGAAAAAAAGAAAACGTTTAATTTCAACGAACTAACCAACCCCTTTAGAATGGCAAAAAAAAGCCGGGCCCGAAGGCCCGGCGAGTCTAACAGGGAGGCTTCACGTCTTGGGAGACGTGTGGTTCGACCGGTTCCCTTGATCCCTATAGAAGGGGGAGGGGGGGAGGGGAAGAAGAGAAACCGGGAACCCCGCTTCCAGGCTGTGAGCCGGAAGCTAGAAAACGCTGCATTGCAACGTCCTCTGAGCAACAACATACGGACCCGGTGGCCATAGCACCAACATCAAGTTGATAACCCTGCTATGCGCACAACGCATGGCTTGTCTATTTGGAGGGCAATCTGCAGGAAAATGGCGGAAAAGGTCAGGGTTCAAGAGAATCGGTGTGGATGCAGCTAATCAGAAAATCGCGAAACACGCCGATGCGTTTGGAATTTCTCAACTCGTCGGGGTACACAAAATAAGTATCAAAGCTGGGGCCTTCCAGTTCGGGAAGCACCTGCACCAGGTTTTGTGCATCGCGGCTCATGTAGTCAGGCAAAGCGCCAATGCCCAAGCCACTGCGCACGGCACGGAAAATGCCATAGATATTATTGACCCGAAGTGCGGCACGACGCTCGACCTTGGTTTGGCCCAGTTCCAGCAACCAGTTGAGGTTTGATACCGGGGGGGTTGCGTCCTCGCCGTAAATAATCAGGCGATGATTGTCTAACTCGTCGGGTGATTGTGGCATGCCGTGTTTCTTGAGGTATTCGGGTGCTGCATAGATGCGGTAATGCACCGTCATCAATTGGCGCTGAACCAGATCGGGTTGGGTCGGCGGGCGCACGCGAATGGCAACATCGGCCTGGCGCATGGAAATATCCAGTTCATCATCGGACAGCACCAGCGATACATCAATATCGGGATAACGTTCGAGAAACTCCTTGATGCGTGGCGTCAGCCAGATGGAACCAAACGCCACGGTTGTGGTTATGCGCAGTGGCCCCCACGGGCGTTCTTTGGAATCGCGAATTTGCGCGGTGGTGAACGAAAGCTTGGCAAACATTTCGCGCGTGACCCGGTCCATGATCTCGCCCTGTTCGGTCAGGATCAGGCCGCGCGCATGGCGGTGAAACAACGACACCCCAAGGCTTTCTTCCAGTGCGCTAATCTGGCGCGACACGGCGGATTG
>DAOVVL010000155.1 GCA_030637205.1 Thalassospiraceae bacterium
AATGAACGTCGAAGATGCCATTGTGGCCGCCACGCGCAATCGCATCCGCCCCATCTTCATGTCATCTCTGACCAGCGTTTGTGGGATGTTGCCGTTGGTATTGTTCCCCGGCGCCGGTTCAGAGCTGTATCGGGGCTTGGGCTCGGTGGTGGTGGGCGGACTGGCACTGTCGGCGCTGCTGACGCTTTTCATCATTCCGCCATTACTTACTTTAGTTGCTAAATGGACGGAAAGTACCGAAAAGTCGCGGGAAATAGCCCCTCCCGATGCTAAAACTGGCTGATTTTAAAGCATTTAATGCGCAATAAGGCTAAAAATACTGGCCCCGGTAAACCTGATACATTAGAGTATTCCAACATTATGATATAGTGTGGTACGGAATCGCGCGGGGACACATACCATCGCGATCCGCAAACAACCCACTGTCAGGTCGGGGGGCCGGCAGATTGGGATATACAAAGGGGAACCCAAGCATTGGTAAGTGAAAGACTGAAAACGATCCAGGATAACGCTTTGCGCGCCAGCACCTTGCTGAAAGCAATGAGCAACCAGCACCGCCTGATGATCCTGTGCCAATTGGTACCGGGTGAAAAATGCGTGAGCGAATTGGAAGAAATCATTGGCCTCAGCCAGTCTGCCCTGTCGCAGCATCTGGCGCGCCTGCGTCGCGACAATCTGGTGTCTACGCGCCGTGAAGCGCAGACCATCTTTTATTCGCTTAACGGTGACGAAGCCAGTGCGGTCATCGAAACGCTGTACAGCCTGTACTGCGAAACGAACGCCTCCCTTTACGAAGGCGACAGCCCGACGGCCAAAGCCATCTAACCGGGGCACCTTGTGCAATCGGTGAATTTAGTGAACAGCCTTTTTAGAACTGGCCGTGCCTTTTTGGCTGCGGCCAGTTTTTTGTGCGTCTTGCTGGCGCGCAACTTGGGCCTGGCGGTCCGGCGAAATGATCCAGCGCAATTCTTCCTTGAGAATTTCAATGTGGCGGGACTTCGGTGCCTGATTGACCGACGCCACGATGCCCTTGCGGGTCGGGACCGGCAGTCGGTAAAAGTTTTCCAACATCAGGAATTTTATACCCGGACGCACCGTTTCGGCCAGCAACAGGCTGGTGATCAGGTTCTGGCGCACGTCGCTTCTGAGGTTCCCCGCATCGGTCAACTCGAAGAAGGTCGAGACAAACTTGCGCGGCGCCATTTCCCCATCGAGAAGCGATTTAAGGTTGAATTTCAGTGCCTTGGCGTACTCGGCGCGGGTCTGGACAATAAAGTTTGAGGTCTTGGAACGCACAAATGCGATTGATTTAGGCGAGAAATCATTTTCCGAAACCAGATTGACGGCGCGTTTAACCAGGGGGTGGCGCGTCTTTTCACCGACCAGGCCGAACACACCCGCGACCAAGCGGTTGTTGGATCCCTTGGGCGACATGCGCGTGGCGGCCGCCAGCGCCATCGGGCTTTCCGGATCGCGCGTCGCCATCATCGCCAGCGGCAACGGATCATCAAATTCCGCCAGATGAATATCGGTGTTGATCAGGTATTCCGGCAACAAGATGCGCGCCGGATCTTCGGGCACACACACCGGATCACCGGTGCGGTAACTATCGCGAACCAACAGGGCCGTTTTCAGCCCCGCCTGGGTGATGCCCAGTTCGGCAATAAGGTTGTGCTCAGGCTTGTCGGTCATGTGCTTGATCCTTTTGTGCGGCCATTCATTTGGCCGGTGGATTTGGCCCAGTTGGCCTGAAGTTCGTCGGCGCCCCCGGTGGCCCACCAATCGCGAAAGCGGTGCGATCCGGCGCGAACTTCCGCCGGGGTTACCTGAACCAGATTGAGGCTTTCCTGAACCTTCAGCGCCTTTGCAGCCGCCTCTGCGCCTTGGCGCTTGCTCTCGGGGCCGCCATCGCCCCAGGTGGCGGGCTCGGTGCTCAGCATCGCTTCAAGTCCCCCCAGGGTTTTGGCGTCTTCCAACAAGTGCGCCAGCACCAGGGTCAGGAAGGCCAATTTTGGCCCCGGTATATTCACCAGGGCGCGCCGCCACTTGCTCACTGTCGGCGGGCTCACGTCGGCCAGACGGGCCACATCGCGCCCGGTCAGGCCCAATTGCTCAAAGCCGGCAAAGACGGGCAGGAATTCTGCTGCGCCAGAGGATTGTCCGGGGGTTTGGCCAGAATCTAGGGTCGGCGATTCGCGTGTTTGCGTGACCTTTTGGGCACTCGCGGCGTGGGATATCACGGCGCCTTACTCCTGTTTTGGGGGCTGAAATAGGCATAAAAACCCGTGTTTTGGCCCCTCAACCGAGAAGCATCAGGTGCCCAACAGGAACAATGTCTTGTGCCTAGGACTGGGTCTGACACCACATTTTGTGCCCGGCGGACTACTTTGGGATAACTAGGGTTCATCTTGTCTATTACTACCAAGTATTGATGCATACACCACATAAGGTGCCAACTCATTGACACTACACTGAATATATTATAGTTAAGGAATAGTTTATGGCGCTGGATTCGAGGGTGGAGAGGCGCTTTTCTAGGACTTTTCGACCCCCTTTTCTGGCCCACGTCAATAACAGGGCCAATAACGGGGACAGTATTAAGCAAGGATTCGATTTAGCCGTTTGTGCCTGGGGGGAACGATGAAAAAGCTTTTTGAAGACCTGCAAAATACTCAAAAATCCGAAAATATTCCTGCCGAGAACGATCGCCGTTATGCGGTCACGCACATCCGCCCCGGCGACAGCGATGAAGTCGTCAAAGACCTGATCACGGCCCCCGGTGAAGCCGCCGCGCGCATTCGCGCCGCCATGATCTTTCCCGGTTCCAGAATTCTCGCGGTCGTGGCCCTGCCCGAACCCCTGCCCGTTCGCGCGGCCCGTGATGCGAAAGCGTCGCCGCGCCTGGGGGCGCGTTATATTCGCGGCATCTTCCGCCCGGCGCTGTTCACCGACGACGGCGAAACCGAACTGAGCAGCGAATACATTTCCAAATAAAGCTTTGTAAAACATAGGCTTGATGAAGTGATCCCGGCGCGGGTGGAGGCCTTTGGCTTCGCCCAACGCGCTTGGATTAACCCCGGTCGTTTCTCGGCCGGGGGCGGCAATTTAAACCTTGCCCAAGTCGGCAAAAATTGCCGACCGGGTAACAATTGCCCATGTCCCAGATTTATAACCCATTGATAATTAACATTTTCTTACTGGCACGATGATTGCCTCTTCTTTTAGGCAACCCGGCAGAAGCCGGACCGCCCTAAAGCAGAAAGAAACAGGGAGAATTTGGGATGGGACGAATTATGAATTACCCGATTAAAAAGCACCACAACGCCAACAACGATGATACGCGCACGCACGGCCACCCGTTAAAGGGGGTACGCACCGACGATCTGACCTCGACGCTGGTTGGCTTACGCGAACAGATTGACCTTTGCGCAGCCGAACTGGACCACGCCCTGAGCGAAAAGCTGAAAACCTCGGTCGAGCTGGCGCTGTTGCAGGCACTGGGGGTTGAAAAGAACATTTCCAGGCATCTGAGCAAGATCGAACACATGGAACACCTGGCGCTGACCGATGAGCTGACCGGTGCCCTGAACCGTCGCGGCTTTGAACGCGAACTGGAAAGCGTGCTTTCCGCGTCCGGGCGATATAACGAAACCGGGGTGCTGGTGTACATCGATCTGGATGGCTTCAAACCCATCAACGACACCTTCGGCCATGCCGCCGGTGACCTGGTGCTGCAAAAAGTGGTCGAGTTGCTCAAAGCCAACATCCGCCCCCACGACACCATCGCGCGCCTTGGCGGTGATGAATTTGGCGTGATCCTTTCGCGCACCAGCTGGGCCAATGGTCTGGTACGTGCCGAAATGCTGGAACGCATCGTCAACAACGCCATCGTGCACTGCCACCGCTCGCCCGTCGCCATTCGCGCCAGCTTCGGCTTTCAGCGTTTTGGCTCAAAAACCAATGCCATCGAGCTGATGGAAATGGCCGATCAGGCCATGTACGAAGCCAAGCGTATGCGCACCGAACTGGCGCGCATTGCCGCTGAGGACCTGGCAGCCGAAGAATTCGACGCCCCCAACGTGAGCTTTGATTCCAACAACGCAACCTGATTTTCGTAAAGGTTTTTGAGCCGTGAAACCGATTTTAAATCAAAAGCCTAACACCACTTCTCAAACGCATGACTCCCCCAAAGCCCAAACTTTGTCCCGCGCCACTTCTGTGGCCGGGGCACTTTTTTGGCGCCTGATGCGGCCGCTTATTGGCTTGGGCTTGGGCTATGCGTTTGGCCTGTTCATTTTGGAGATGGGCTTATGAAAATCAACGATGTGCCCACCATTACCCCCCACCCCGGCAAGGCACTTGCTGCAAACCCGGCTAACAAGCCGCCGCACGTTCAGCCAACCCACGCAGACCTCGCTCCACAAAAACCCGAGAAAGCGCCAAAGGTTGCACCCCCGGCGGTGCGCGTTGATATCGACGCAACCGCGCACCCGCGCACCGGTAAAAAGCTGGTGGTGGTCAAGGACCCAATCCCGCCCGAGGCCGTCGAAGGTTCAGGGCGCACGCACACCGAACACCCGCTGGCCAAGATGCTGGTCAACACCGATGCCCGCGCCATGAGCCCGCGTGAAGTAACCAACCTGAGTTTCGAATTATATGCAGCGGGCGTCTTGCGCTTTGATGAACACGCCGACCTCGCCTACCAGCCCGAACTCGATCCCGGTTTCAATAAAACCATCGGCGCGCTGACCGGCGAGGTGGCGCGGCCCGATACCAAACGCGACCAGATCAAGGATTGGGAACAGCGTTACGACTTCCTGAGCCGCCACCGCAGCGGTAACTCGCGCAGCGCCGAGCGCGCGCTGCACATCCTGGGCGTGCTCAGGCGCATCGAAAGCCCTACCGACGTTGAGGCGTGATTAGGTTTCAGTTTTTTCAGCGGGCTGTTCAGCCGGCTTTTCTTCCGCTTTGGGCGGCGGGGTCAGCTTGATGTAAAGTTCGCGCAGGCGTTCCGGCGCCACTTCGGCGGGCGCACCCATCAACAAATCCTGCGCCTGTTGGTTCATCGGGAACGCGATGATTTCACGAATGTTGGGCTCGTCCGCGAGCAACATCACAATGCGGTCAATACCCGGTGCCGAGCCGCCGTGGGGCGGTGCGCCGAATTTAAACGCGCTTAACATGCCGCCAAATTCCTTTTCCACCACTTCGTTGGAATAGCCTGCGATCTCGAACGCCTTGTACATGATTTCGGGCAGGTGGTTTCGGATCGCGCCCGATGAAAGCTCAACGCCGTTGCATACGATGTCGTACTGATACGCGAGAATATCCAGCGGATCTTTGTTATCGAGCACATCAAGCCCGCCCTGGGGCATGGAAAACGGATTGTGCGAAAATTCGATCTTGCCGGTGTCTTCGTCCATTTCGTACATGGGGTAATCGACAATCCAGCAGAATTTGAAACAGCCAGATTCCCTGAGTTCCAGATCATCACAAATCTTTTCGCGCGCAAAGCCTGCAAACCGT
>DAOVVL010000326.1 GCA_030637205.1 Thalassospiraceae bacterium
ACGTTTCTCAGCACCGTCACGCCGGAAGTCGAATAACGCACATGGCCAATGGCCATCGGCCCGTTCAGGCGGTCGATCAGGTCTTCTTCATTAAAGTTATCGCCAACCGTGCCCATGGCGCGGTGGGAATGGAAATGTTTGCCGTCATATGAAACGATGCCGGCGGCTTCCTGGCCGCGGTGTTGCAGGGCGTGCAAACCCAGCGCCGTGAAGGCCGATGCGTCGGGGTGGCCAAAAATGCCAAACACGCCGCATTCATCGTGGAAATGATCGTCGTCTTGCCAGGTTGTGTCCGGTTGGCTGGAGGGTGGCTGTTTCATGCTCATGGCCTTATCCGGTTTCCTTAACTTAAGCTTTATTTGACGGTACCCAAAAGGCGGTCTAGTTCTTCGCGCTCTTTCTTATCATACCCATCAGCGTCTGCGTCTGATTGATTTTCAGCCTTCGGCGTGATCGCGTCCTTGAACATCTGTTGCACCTTGTCGCGGGTGCTTTGTTCCGTTTCTTCGCCATCAGCCGGGGCTTCATCATCGGTTGGTGCCAGGGCTTTAAGCGCGGTGGCGCTGACCTCGACCCATTGGATGGTACGCGCGTCGCGCACCCACGGGCCCTGATCTTCGGCGGGGATCACCCATTCATAGGCAATATAGGCAAGGCTGACGACCACGGCACCGCGCAAAAACCCGAACAACAAACCCAACGCGCGATCCAGTGCGCCCAGTGCGCTGTCTTTCACTTTGCGTGAAATGGAACGGGTCAGCAGCGACAGGATCACCAGTGATGCAATGAATATGACAATGCCCAGCACCAGGGATGCAAAGAACTCATCTTCGATCACCTGCAACATGAACGGTTTGAGAACCGGCGTTGCGTACAGGGCGGCGAAGGTGGCGCCGATCCAGCCTGCGATGGACAAAACTTCGTGAACGAACCCGCGGGCATAGGCCAACACGCCTGAGACGAGGAGGATGGCAATGACGGCGATATCGAACATGGTCATCGGGTGTTGGTCTCTTGCACTTTAGGCTTCGTCAAACAATTGGGTGAGATCGTTCAGGTGTTTGATCTCGGTTATCTTCAAACCCTTCGGCTTGGCCTTGGCGCCACCGCGAAGTGGCGGAACGAACGCCTGTTTGAAACCCAGCTTGCTGGCTTCTTTCAGGCGGGCTTCGGCGTGGCTGACCTGACGAACTTCGCCTGAGAGGCCGACTTCACCAAAAAAGACCGCATCCGCGGGTGCTGCGATCGTGCTGAGCGACGACATCAATGCCGCCGCCACGGCCAGATCGGCTGCCGGTTCGTTGATCTTCAAGCCCCCGGCAACGTTCAGGTACACATCATTTGCGCCGATGGCAAGACCGCATCTGGTCTCGGATACGGCCATCACCTGTGAAAGGCGGCCTGTGTCCCAGCCGACCACCGCGCGTCGCGGCTGGGCCAGTTGTGATGCCGCCACAAGTGCTTGAATTTCCAGCAACATTGGGCGCGTGCCTTCCATGCCGGCAAACACGGCCGATCCGGAAACCGCGTCTTCGCGATCTGATAAAAACAGCGCCGACGGGTTCGCGACCTCGCGCAGGCCTTCTTCGGACATCTCAAACACGCCAATTTCATCCGTTGCGCCAAAGCGGTTTTTGACCGCGCGCAGGATCCTGAACTGGTGGCTTTTCTCGCCTTCAAAATACAAAACCGTATCGACCATGTGTTCCAGCACGCGGGGGCCTGCGATCTGGCCTTCTTTAGTTACGTGGCCGACTAATATCAGCGCAAAGCCGCGACGCTTGGCGAGGCGTATCAATTCATGTGCGCTGGTGCGCACCTGTGACACGGTTCCGGGCGCGCTTTCCAGCTGATCGATGAACATGGTCTGGATCGAATCGATCACCACCACCTTGGGGCCTTTGGCGTAGTCTAGCGTGGTGACGATATCGCGCACGTTGGTCGCAGTTGCCAGTTGCACTTTGCCTTCAATTAGCCCGAGCCTCTCAGCGCGCAGCCTGATCTGGTCAATCGCTTCCTCACCAGATATGTAGGCAATATCATGGGCCGCTGCCAGCTTTGCCGCGGCTTGCAGTAATATGGTCGATTTACCGATACCGGGATCGCCCGCCAGCAACACGGCTGAGCCCGCCACCAGCCCACCGCCTAATGCGCGGTCCAGCTCATCGATACCGGTCTGGGTGCGCGGCGGTGTTTTGCCTTTGCCCTGAAGCCCGACGAATTCCACCCTGCGGCCCTTGGCGGCGCCCAAGCCCTTGGGCGCGCTTTCTGGGCCCGCTTCTTCGGATAACGTGTTCCACGCCCCGCAGGCATCGCAGCGCCCGCTCCATTTGGTGCTTTCAGCGCCGCAGTCCTGACAGACATATCTGGATTTTGTTTTGGCCAAACCTTTAAGCCCTTACCGCCATCTGGATCGGCCCTTCGGCGCGCCCGTTGATGAACTGGTCGACGTGCTCATTGCCGGAATGGTCGATGTCTTTAACCGATCCGGCCCAGATGATCTTGCCTTCATAAAGCATGGCGATGCGGTTGGCGATCTTGCGCGCAGACGCCATGTCATGGGTGATGCTTAGTGCCGTGGCACCCACTTCGCGGGTGACTTTCACGATCAGGTCGTTGATCACATCGGCCATGATCGGGTCCAGCCCGGTGGTCGGTTCATCAAAGAAAATAATTTCCGGGTCCGAGCAAATGGCGCGCGCCAGACCAACGCGTTTTTGCATGCC
>DAOVVL010000230.1 GCA_030637205.1 Thalassospiraceae bacterium
AGCCCAACCGCTGCCGGGCGTTGTTGATCGGTGCCGGTGACATGGGCGAGCTGATCGCACGCGACATGCTGGATGCCGGGCTTGGGCACCTAACCGTTTTACATCCGCGCCCCACGCGTGCCGAAGCCATTGGCCGCGAACTTTCCGCCCACGTGGCCCCGTTTGACGAACTTTGGCGCCTGTTGATCGACAGCGACATCGTATTAAGCGCGCTGGGGTCGCGTCGCTTTACGCTGGAAAAGCAGGTCGTGGCCGATGCGCTGAAAGCCCGGCGGTCGCGCCCGATCTTTATTGTCGATGCCGCCGTGCCGGGCGATGTGGAACCGGCGGTCGAAGAACTGGACGATGCTTTTGTCTATGGTCTTGGTGATCTGGAACGCGTGGCGCTTAAGGGGCGCGCCGGGCGCGAACAGGAAGCGGCGCAAGCGGCTTTGGTGCTGGACGAAGAAGTTGAGGTGTTCCTGAACGCCTTGGCCGAACGCGGCGCGGTTCCGGTGCTGATCCGGATGCGCTCAATGTTTGAAGAAATGCGCAAACAAGCGATTACCGATAGCGGGGGCGACGCTGAAAAGGCAACCCGGCTGCTGGCCAGCCGCCTGCTGCACGAACCTTCACAGGCGCTGCGCAAGGCCGCCGCCGAAGGCGCAGATATGGACGCCTTGGCCAAACTGCTTGAAGACCTGTTCCCCGATGATCAAAAGGGCGGGTCTTGATATGAGCTTGCTCGAAAGCCTTAAACGGGTGGCTGACCGCCACGAAGAACTGGGCGCGCTGCTATCGAGCGGCGATCTGGGCGCAGACCAGTTCCAGCAATTTTCCAAGGAATATTCCGACCTGACCCCGGTGGTTGAGGCCATTGATGCACTGGAGCAAGTCCGCACCGGGTTGGCGGACGCCCAAACCATGCTGAGCGAGTGCGGCGACGACGCCGAAATGCGCAGCTTGGCCAACGACGAGATTCAGGAACTGAAAATCCGCCTGCCTGAACTGGAACGCAGTGTTCAGTTGTTGCTGCTGCCCAAAGACGAAGCCGATGACCGTAACGCCATTTTGGAAGTTCGCGCCGGAACCGGAGGCGACGAGGCGGCGCTGTTTGCGGCTGATCTGTATCGCATGTATCAGCGTTTTGCCGACGAACACGGCTGGAAGTTCGAGGCGTTGGATATCAGCGAAACGGGTATTGGCGGCTATAAAGAAGCCACCGCAACCATTTCCGGCAAGAACGTATTTGCGCGCCTGAAGTTTGAAAGCGGCGTACACCGGGTGCAGCGCGTGCCCGAAACTGAATCTGGGGGGCGCATCCATACCTCGGCCGCCACCGTGGCGGTGCTGCCCGAAGCCAAGGACGTGGATATTGAAGTGCGCACCGAAGACCTGCGCATTGATACCTACCGTGCCCAAGGGGCAGGGGGCCAGCACGTCAACACCACCGATAGTGCGGTGCGCATTACCCACACGCCATCGGGCATTGTGGTGCAATGCCAGGATGGGCGCTCACAGCACAAAAACAAGGAAAAGGCGATGACCATGCTGCGCGCCAAACTTTACGACCACCAGCGCCAGACGCTGGACCGCGAACGTGCTGAAAGCCGCAAGGGCCAGGTGGGCTCAGGCGACCGGTCCGAGCGCATTCGCACCTATAACTTCCCGCAAGGGCGCGTCACCGATCACCGCATCGGCCTGACCCTGCACAAGCTCGACCGGGTCATGGAAGGCGACATGGACGAAATTATCGACGCATTGGCCGCCGAAGATCAGGCGCGGCGTCTGGGTGAACTTTCTTAAAAGATGAACACAATGAGTTCAGCGCAAACCGTCGGCGAAGCCGTGAAACAAACGGCGCAAACCTTACAAAGTGTGGGTATAGAGCCTGCGCGCCTTGAGGCCCGCATGTTGGTCGGCTACGCCATTGGCGGCGGGCCGGAGCGCGTGCTGGCGGACCGTGACCGGAATTTAAGCTTTGGTGAGATCAAGGTCTTGAGCCAAGCTGTTGATCGCCGCACGACCCAAGAACCCATGGCGCACATATTGGGTACGCGCGAGTTCTGGTCGCTGAATTTCAAGGTGACGTCCGATACACTGGTACCGCGCCCCGATAGCGAAACACTGATCGAAGCCGTGCTGGAACGGTTTACAGACAGCCAGGCGCCGCTTCGAATTCTCGATCTGGGAACGGGGTCGGGGTGTTTGTTGCTGGCCCTTTTATCGGAATTTCCCTTTGCTAACGGTTTTGGCATTGATGTCAGCGATGGTGCGCTCAGCGTGGCCCGTGAAAATGCCACCACGCTGGGGTTCGCTACGCGGGTCAAATTTGCCACAGGTGACTGGCGCGTGCCCGGGTGGTCAGAAAAACTGGATGGACCCTATGATCTGGTCATTTCAAACCCACCTTATATTTCCGATGGGGCGATGGGGCAGCTGGAAGACGATGTTGTAAAGTTTGAGCCGCACAATGCACTATCAGGCGGGGCGGATGGACTGGATGCATATCGTTTGATTTTCAGCGAACTTCCGGGGTTATTGAAAGCCGGCGGTGTGTGCGCATTTGAAATTGGCTTTGATCAAGGTGAAAGTGTTGCAACCTTTTTTGAAGATGCGGGCTTTGATTTGATTGGAATCAATACCGATTTAGGCGGGAGGGACCGCGCCGTTTTGGCATCTAATGTCAAGCCACAAGCCAATAAATAATTGTGATTTGATCAAAAAAAGGGGTTGGAATGTAGTCTCATTCCGATTAGGGTTGTCACAACACGGCGATGGGATGACGCTTTGTGAACCGCTCAGATGAGAGCATTTATAATCATCCACTCCTTCATAAACTACCAAACGCGGGTTATCACCTGCACGGCTGTTGGCGCGTCTTTGGTATTCCGTGAATGTTTCCGGAAATTATGAAGCAACTGTAATCAGCATAATTTAATCGCAACTTAGACAAAGACGTCATGAACAAAAATCAACACCAGAGTAAAAATCGTTCGCGTGGTCGCGGAAGCGCTCGACGCGGCCCAAATCGCGGAAATAGTTTTGAAAGCAATGGACCGGAAGTAAAGGTTCGCGGCTCGGCTCAGCAGGTTTTGGATAAATACCTGCAATTGGCCCGTGATGCCCAGTCAAGCGGCGATCGCGTCAATGCGGAAAACTACCTGCAATATGCAGAACATTATTACCGCATTATCAATGCCGATTCTCAGGAACAGGCTAACCGGTCGCAGAACGCCGGTCGCACCCCTGCACAGGAAGGTTCAGGCGAAAACGCGGCTGAGCAGGCGAAGTCCGGCAGTGGCGCTTCTGATGGTAGGCCCAGTTCCAAGCAACGTTCGCGGGGAAGCAATCGTGGTGGGCCCAAGGGCCGTCAGCAACAAGATGCCAAGTCTGAATCCAAGTCCGATACCAAGTCCGATACCAAGGCCGAATCCAAGGCAGAGTCCAAGCCAGAATTAAAAGATGGCGCTAAAAAAGTTACCAAGGTCGCGATTAAAGACGTTTCCAAGGATGCGGGCAAAGAAGTCGATAAGGCTGAAAAAGCGGCCACGGCCTGAGACCAGCGATTAGCTCAGTTCCAGCACATCACCTGTATGGACGGTGCCGCCCTTTTTAACGTGGGCGTACACCCCCATTTTTGTGTGGCCGAAATTCCCCTTTAAGATAGAAAGCATCTTGAGGTCACGCGTTGCCGTGTCCGGGTTTACGTGCGTGGCCGGACAGCGCCCTGTGGGACTTGTGAACGCCAGCTCACTGCTTCCCACCGTGGCGCCGTTTCCAGCCCACTGCATTTCGGCCCAAGGTTTGAGCCCGTCAATGATGATGTTGGGGCGAAAGCGCAGGGGCGAAATATTCACCCCGGCTGCTTTTTCCACCTCACGAAGTGAGGCTAAATTCAGGATGGAGACTTCGCCATCAAGGGTGTCGAAAAACCCGACCTTTTCACCTTTGACCAGCGTCGGGGCCTGGTTTTTCGGTAAGCCTAAAAATTTAGCCACCGCTAAACCAATGGCGTCCATGGAACCGCTGTCCATGACATTGCAATGCACCTGTGACCCGTCGGGAAAGGTGAATTCCAGCGCCTTTG